>CBEVZO010000462.1:0-4016 GCA_965554365.1 uncultured Anaerolineae bacterium | reverse complement strand
TGTGTTGGAAGGTGTTGTGCGCCGTAACAGTAAGGCGCGCGTGCATCGTAGCGGCCAGGTGCTTGCTGAGGGGCTAGGCGTGAGCAGCCTCAAGCGCTTCGAGGAAGATGTGCGCGAAGTGCGTACTGACTTCGAGTGTGGTATCGGCCTGGACGGGTTCGACGGTTACAAAATAGGCGACCGGATCGAGTTCTATGTGCGTGAGCGCGTGAACTAACCGGCGGTCGTAGGCTGCGTAAGGACTTTGTGGGCCAGGGCGACCTGGCCCTTTTGCGTCTCTGGCTTTGCGGGCGAGCGTGGGGAAGAAACCGTACTTCATGGCGCTACCTTTTCCGAACTCTACACTCTGCTGCGCCCACAATATCACCGCCTTTCGTTCTGGGTACGGCAGAGCAGCGCGGGCACGGCAGAGCAGTGCCCCTACTGAAAGCTGATCGCTGATATGCGGGTATTTATCGTGGGGGTGGCGCGGCATAGTGGTCGCTTGTTGACTGAGCATCTGCTGACGCAACCGGAGATTACGGCGGTGAGCGGGCTGGATGATCGCGCGTGCGTGCCGCCGGTCACGGGATTGTCGTTTGTGCGTTCGGATGTGGCGCGTGCTGAATGGACGGCGGCGCTGGATGGTGTGGACGCGGCAGTGGTGCTGCTCGGATTGGCGTGGCCGCAGCGGTGGCATAGTCGCGCCGCAGAACCGCAGTTGGTGACGCAGACGAAAATGGTGCTGCGTCGGCTGCGGGCGGCAGGCGTCCCGAAGATCGTTGTGGCGCAGAGCGCGGCGTTGTATGGGCTGCCCGCCGATGATGAGTCCGACCTGTTGAGCGAGCATACCCCGGTACGCGGGCACAGAGCAAACGCCTATGCACGGGCGCGGGCGCAGGTCGCGGATTATCTCGATCTGTTCGCAGAGGAGTATGCGGGCGTCCTGACACGTCTGCGCACGGCGTGGATCGTCGGCCCGCGTCACCTGTCGTTGGTGCGCCTCTGTGCGACCGAGCCGGTCCTTACGTGCGGGCACGAGAACCGTGTGCTGCCCGTGATCCACGAGAGCGATTTGGTGCGAGGGTTGGCGTTCGCGGTGACGCACGATCTGCCGGGCGTGTACCATGTAGGCGCGGCGGAGGGGCTGCGCTTTCACGAGGTCGCGGCGTTGGTAGGCAAGCAGCACGCGTGTACACCGCTACCCTGGTTGATGGTGCGCGCGTGGGCACGCTGGCGCTGGCTACGCTGGCAGACGCCGCCGCTGTGGGTGCGGGCGCTGCATTGCGGTGCGGGGCTGGATGTGCGCAAACTGTGCGCGGCGGGTTGGTCGCCCCAGGTGACGGCGCGGGCGGCGTTTAATGCGACGCTTGACGTGTTGCGGGCGCGGTAGAATAGAATGTAATGGGACGCAGATGAACACAGATGAACGCCGATCAAAAGCGAGAAAATCTGTGTGGGAATATCGGATGTTGAGGGAATAATAGCATGACGATTAAGCAGGAACGCGCGGCGCAGTTGATCCAGGAAATTCTGGGGGAACTGTTGATGTTTGAAGTGACCGATCCCCGCTTGCAGGGATTGACTGTCACCGACGTTAAAGTGGACCGTGAGATCGAGTATGCGGATGTGTATGTGCATGCAATGGACGATCCGGATGAGGTCATGGCCGGGTTGTTACGCGCCACAGGATTTTTGCGCAGTGCATTGGCGGCGCGCACACGGTTCCGCAAGACCCCGGCGCTGCATTTCCACTGGGACGCGGCGATTGATCGCGGCGAACGCATTGACGCGCTGCTGCGAAATTTGGAGATTCCGTCCGACGAGGTTGCTGCTGCCGCAGACACCGAGTCGGAAACCCCCGCTGAGGAGAATGATAGTGACAACGCTTGATTGGAAGAAGGCTACGGCGCTGGTGCATGATGCGCAGCGGGTGTTGGTGGTGGCGCATGTGGGGCCGGACGGCGATGCATTCGGCTCGCTGTTGGGGTTGGCGCACGCACTGCGCCGGCTTGGTAAGGACGTGATCACGGCGCTGGACGGCGGCGTATATCCAGAGTTCATGTTTTTGCCAGGCGCGGAGGATGTTCACGCGGCGTTGGACAGCGTGGACGTGGATTTGACGATTGCGGTGGACTGCGGCGACGAGTCGCGGATGGGCAAGGTGGGGCAGGTGGCGCGGGCGACCGGCAAGCCGCTGATCAACCTGGACCACCATCGCACCAACACGCGGTTTGGCGACGCGAATCTGGTGGATGAGCGCACAGTCGCGGCGGCGGAGGGCGTGCTGGATTGGCTGCCGCGTTTGGGCGTTGAATTGGATGCAGAAATCGCGTTGTGCCTGCTGACGGGCCTGGTCACGGATACGCTGTGTTTCCGCACGGACAATGTCACCAGCGACACGCTCGGCAAAGCGCAGCAGTTGATGTCTTTTGGCGCGTCGTTGAGCGATATTGTGCAGCGCACGGTTAATCATCGTCCGTATGCGGGAATTCGGCTGTGGTCGGTGGTGATGCCCACTGTGCAGATGGCAGAGCATGTCATGTGGGCGGAGATTACACAGGAGATGTTCCAACAGGCGGAGTATGATGGGTTTGACGACGCGGGCCTCGTGTCGATGCTGGTGCAGACTGAGGGCGTGTATATCGCGGTGGTGTTACGTGAGAAGCCGGATGGATCGGTCGAGTTGGGTATCCGCGCTGTGCCGGGCTACGACACGTCCAAGGTGGCGGTAGCACTCGGCGGCGGCGGGCATCCGGCGGCTTCTGGCGCGACGGTCCACGAGCCGTTAGACGTGGTGGTTCCGCGCGCGGTGAAGATGCTGCAAGATGTGGTGCGTAACGGCAAGTGGTAAAAGCAAAATGGGACACGGATAAACACAGATGAACACGGATTTTTCATTGTGCGATATGTGTGAAGCCGTGTTCTGTATGGTTGTGGATCACAAGCGGTCGAAGTACGAATGCTTAAATATCTCTGCTACATTTTTAGGGGTATAATCGACTTCATCCAACGGTGATCTGAAAAGGATGTTATGAATGCCTGAGACTATTGGCAAACAGTTGCCTCGTGCGAAGCCAATCAATTTAACGTTTTACGATATACTGCGGACACAGCCTTATACCGCAACGTTTTACGTGCGCGAAGATGCCAGCACAGAGGAATGCCACCAGCTAATCAATGCGGTAAAAGCGTTATCTTTGTGCGTGCTTGGCAAATACAAGATCGGTTTCGAACAGTATGTTGTTCCTGAATACCAGAAGGGGCTTGACACGATCTCGCCATATGCTATAGGGACCTTCAAATGGCAGATTGGTTATCATACACCAAATGGCTCTATGCGTAGACATACTATCCCAGGTAGAAATAACGAACATTCGCTTCAGGGGCAAAAGACCCCGGATCCAAATCACCCGCTTTGGAAAGAGTTCCTTGAGGTATTCCGGCGGTTATGTGTGACCAAAGAGAGCGATCCGATTGAGGGACCTATCGACCTCAGCCGGACTGGCTCAAATTGGCCCCCAAAGTCTGCGAAAAAACGAAAGAAACGTCGCGTTTGAGCGACAGCCTTGTTTTGCTCACTGTGAACTGAAAACTGTCAACCATCAACTGAAAACTCAACATGGCTGATCAACGACCAACCGCATTTGGACTGCTGAACATCAACAAGCCGCAAGGCCCGACGAGTCACGATATTGTGGCGCGGGTGCGGCGTGGCACGCGCGTGAAGAAGGTCGGGCACGCCGGAACGCTCGATCCGATGGCGACGGGTGTGTTGGTGCTGTGCCTGGGACCGGCGACGCGGCTCAGCGAGTACGTGATGGGATCGCCCAAAACGTACCGCGCGCGGGTGCATTTCGGCATCACGACCGATACCTACGACGCGGAGGGCGACGTTGTGGCGGAGGATGCGGCTCCGGTGGCGGAAGACGCGCTGCGGGCGGCGTTGGAGCCGTTCCGGGGCGATATCATGCAGATTCCGCCGATGTACAGCGCGATCAAGCAGGGCGGCAAGAAGTTATACGATCTCGCGCGCG
>CBEVZO010000461.1:0-4018 GCA_965554365.1 uncultured Anaerolineae bacterium | reverse complement strand
CATCAGCGCAGCGCCATGGGGAGGGGATTTAGGGGAGGGGCTTGCCTACAAAACCACATCATAAAATACCTACCCTTGAAAGGAGGGGGCTGGGGGGTGAGGCCATTCTTCGCAACACAACAAACTACTGACAACTCGTTTGTGGACCCTCGGCCATGCCAAGCGTTGACATATTGCGCACTTGCGTATATAATCAATTGTGCAATCAGGGAAACAAATCACAAGAGGAAAAACCTCATGCACACAGGTTTAGTGGATCGTTTACGTGCTGTTTATCGGGACTATCCGAGTCAATTCTGGTTGTTGATGGGTGCGTCGTTCATTGATATGGTCGGCAATGCCCTGGTGTTTCCATTTTTTGCGCTGTATGTGACAGAAAAATTCGACGTCGGCATGACGCAAGTCGGCACACTGTTCATCACCTTCTCGCTGATGGGTATGGTCGGCAGCACCATCGGCGGCGCGTTGGCGGACCGCTTCGGACGTAAGCCGATTGTGTTGTTCTCGCTGGTGTTCAGCGCGGCGGGCAACATGACAATGGCGCTCGCACCGGAATTCTGGATGCTGTTCGTGATCGGCGGGTTCCTGGGGCTGATGAGCAGCATCGGTGGTCCGGCACGGCAGGCGATGTTGGCTGATCTGCTGCCGGAAGAACAGCGCGCCGAGGGCTTTGGCGTGCTGCGGATTTTGTTCAATGTCGCGGTGGTGATGGGGCCGATGATCGGCGGGCTGCTGGCGGGCGTGTCGTATCTGATGCTGTTCAGCGTCGATGCGCTGGCGTCGCTGCTCACCGCGACAGTGATTATGGTGTGGCTGCGCGAGACGAAGCCGGACACGGTGACGATCACCGCAACCGAAACGCTGCGCGAGACGTTCCAGGGTTACGGGCGCGTGCTGCGCGACGGCGTGTTCATGTCGTTCAGCGCGATCTGCGTGGCGCTATACCTCGTCTATTTCCAGATGAACACGACGCTGCCGGTCTATCTGCGCGACGTGCATGGTATCCCGCCGCAGGGCTTTGGGCTGATCATCTCGATCAACGCGACGATGGTCGTGCTGATGCAGGTAGGGATCACGCGGCGGATGCGCCAGCGGGGATATCCGCAGTTCTTGCTGCTGGCGACAGGCGCGCTGATGTACGCGTTCGGATTCGGGCTGTACGGCGTGTTCGCGAGTTACGGGCTGTTCATCGTGGCGATGGTGATCATCACGCTAGGGGAGATGATCGTCGAGCCAGTACGCTACGCTCTCGCGACGCGGCTTGCGCCGGAAGATATGCGCGGGCGCTACATGGCAGTCTACGGCTACGGGTTCGCGGTAGCATCGGGCGGCGGGACGTATCTCGCGGGGCTGGTGATCGATCATCTCGGCCCGGAGTATGTGTGGTACTTCGCGGCGATCCTCGGCACGCTGACGGCGCTGGGCTACCTGTGGCTGCATCAGACACTCGAAGGGACCGCACGTGTAGCGGAGCCTGCGCCGCGTGTACCGGAGGGTACTATGCCTGCCGAGGCGGGGCGGTAGCGCGTAGGGGCGCTGCGCTGCCGTGCCCAGATGACATCCGGCCAAAAATAGGCGCAGTAGAACAGCGCCCCTACAAGACCCCTGCCAAGAAAAACACACGGGGCGGTTGTGATCACTCACAAGCGCCCCGATTGAGTCTGAAATTCTGAGATAATGCCGGCTTGATGCTGTGCCCTATGCTAACGGCGCGTTGGGCCGCTGGCTGTACCAGTCGATTTCCGCGAGCACAATATTCTGATGCCAATCATCTTGCAGGGAGGTCAGCGCCTCGCGTTCGGGAGTCTCGCCCGTGACAATCGACGCGACCCAGCGCAGCGCCTCAGCTTCGTCGATGCAGTACGCCCAGATAACGGTCAGCACGTTCTTGATTGTGCCGTTACTGCGCCCGCGGTCAATCCATGCATTCAAGTCCAGGTCTTGATATTTCATCTCCACAATACCCCACAACTCTCACAACACGACATTGCCCACTACCTACACCTTACGATGACAAAACAAAAATGTTGTAAAAGCTAAATGAAGGATTCGTGAAAACGGGGTGGGGTTCGCTTACATGCAAAATGTGCGTGGTGGAGCCGTAGAGATTGCGCAGGAACGCCAGCAGCACGCCCCTGCGCATGAGCTAGCGGGTTTACTCCGGCACGCCAATCGCCGGGGCAATGACCGGCTCTGTCGGCGCATCAAACACGGTGATCAGAGAGGCGATATTGAACGTTTGGTGCTGTGTAAAACGCGCCCCTTCCGGCGCACTGGGCGCGAGCAGCGTGAGGTCCACGTCAATCAAGTCAAACGTCACGGCCATATCATACTGCACGATCTGATCGTGTTCGTCCAGCCAGAACGTCATGTCCCACCGGCCATCGGCGCTCAACTGCGCATACACGGCGCTGAGGTCTTCGCCGCTGGTTTGCAGGCTGAGTGCCATCAGCGCGGTACGCAACGCTTCGCCCGTGACAGTGATGTTCACGACATCCGCCTCAACACCGGTATCCAGTGTGACCGGATCATCCAGCGCGGCGTGGCTGGCATGGTCGAGTATGATCAGCACGTCTGGATCAACCACGCCGAGCAGATCGATCTCGCGCAGCACGTCAGCCAACGGAAGTTCATCCAATGCAGGCCAGGCGGTTTCGGTCGTATCATCCACCAACAGCCAGCCCTCCGGCATGGGATCGAGTAACACTTCGTCGTCGGATACACGTACAGCCTGCACATAGACGGCGCTACCCACTATACGTACCTCCGCATCCAGTCGATAGCTGCGCACGTTGCCGTTGGCGTCTTCTTCGGTCACGTCAAATGTGCTGAACACGGCGCTGTTGGGGAGTCCGTCCGCGTCTCGTGTGAAGTGGTGTTCATAGTCACTTGCGATGATCGTCATGCCAGGGTAACTGGCGTCACCCAGCGCGATCACGGCATCAACGGTGGATGTGGCAGTCGTGCGCGCAACTCCAGCGGAATAGTCCTCGGTGGCAAGGACCGCCGCGCGTACGCGGTCCACAAGGGCCTGTTCCTCTGCGGATAGACCGCCGCCATTCTGTGCCGCGACTGGGCCACACACTGCGCCGAACGCCGGCAGCAGCAGCGCGACGAGTACGAGCAGGGTGATCGTGCGTAAATGTGACATAACCTTCCCTCCTGTGATTATGACGCTACCACTTCATTGTGGCAGAAATTTTCTCTCGCGCAAAAAGCCTGTACACCCGCACGGAGTCTGGTACACTTCGGGCGCTAACAACATCTACGAGGATCACCATGTTCGATATCATTGTCTTTGACGCCGACGATACGCTATGGCACAACGAAACACTGTTTCACGAGATGGAGCGGCGTTTTGCGCATCTGATCGCGCCGTATATCGTGGAAAATGGGGGCCAGTCCCCCACCCCGGAATGGATCGCGCAGCGCCTGTATCAGAACGAGTCCGCCAACATTCGCTTTTTCGGTTATGGGATCAAGAGTTTCGCGCTATCGATGGTGCAGGCCGCCGTCGAGATCACCGACGGGACGATCCCCAGTCGCGCGCTGGTGGAGCTTGTGGAAATCGCGAAGGAAATGATCGCCGCGCCGATGCATTTGCTGCCCCACGTCGCAGAGGTGATTCCGCAACTCGCCGCCGACCACCGCCTGATGATCATCACCAAAGGCGATCTGATCGACCAGCACGGCAAAGTCGCGCGGTCGGGGCTGGCGGAACACTTTGATATCGCCGAAGTCGTCAGCGAGAAAGACCCCGCCACATATCGGGACGTGTTCGCGCGTTACACCCTCGATCCGCGCCGCGTGGTGATGGTCGGCAACTCGCTGAAATCCGACGTGCTGCCGGTGATCGCGCTGGGCGGGCGCGGCGTGCATATTCCCGGCCCGACGACGTGGACCCACGAGATTGTGTCGGATGCTGACGCAGCCGCCGCCGACTACATCGAACTGCCGCACATGGGTGATCTGCCGCCCGTGATCGCGCAACTAATGCAGGAATAGCACTACCCAACAA
>CBEVZO010000460.1:0-4028 GCA_965554365.1 uncultured Anaerolineae bacterium | reverse complement strand
CTGGTGGCGATCATCACCTCGCTGCCCGAAGTCGTGACGACCATCTCCGCCGCGCGTATGGGCGCATACGATCTGGCGGCGGGCAACCTGTTCGGCAGCAACATCTTTAACATCTTCGCGCTGGGGCTGACGGATGTGTTCTACACCGATGGGCGGTTCCTGTCGCAGATCAGCGAGGATATGGTGCTGGCGGGGATTATCGCGCTGCTGCTGACGCATGTCGCGTTGATGGGCAGTCTCGTGCGCCAACTCGTGCCGCGCGGTGATGCACGGCGGCGGGCAGTGGCCTTCGACGCGCTGTTGATCGCGGGGGGCTATATCGCGGGCATGATCCTGATCTATGATCGGGGCTTGATTGGGTAAAAACGGCCCCTATCCCCCCAACCCCCTTTCCCCATCCAGGATGGAGAAAGGGGGAGTCGGATGTGCGTACAGTTCAGTCTTCCCTCCTCTCAAACGCTTGCTGGCAAACGCTCTGGCCTGGAGAGGGAAGATTGAGGGGGTGAGGCTGTTCTTATGAATCACAAGGCCCTGCGCATACGGCGTAGGGCCTGATTTTGCGGTGTAATGAAGCCAGTTAAGCAGGCTTCGTCACCTCACTGGCCTGGGGACCCTTCGGTCCTTCGGTGATCGAGAACTCAACGCGGTCG
This sequence comes from uncultured Anaerolineae bacterium, assembly GCA_965554365.1. GTDB lineage: Bacteria > Chloroflexota > Anaerolineae > Aggregatilineales > Aggregatilineaceae > CAYRNY01. The sequence continues at coordinate 3,378 of CBEVZO010000460.1, read as the reverse complement.
CCTTCTTCAAGGTTTTTGAAACCGCCCCCGACTATGGATGAATAATGCACGAACACGTCCGGGCCGCCTTCACGCTCGATGAAACCGAAACCCTTCTGGGTATTAAACCACTTGACCACACCGGTCAACCGCTCTGCCATCTGGTACTACTCCTTTTACCCAAACACAATGCTATGTGGAGGGCGGCTGGTCGTTCCAGCTTCCCACCAACTCCACTGAGCAAGAATTGTAGTGTGCCCCGGCGTACTTGTCAATTCGCCGCGTGTGCCGACCCCACCCCAGCCCTCCCCGCTGGCGAGAAGGGAGTCTTGGCGTGCGATCCCCGATCACCACACACCGCCCCCCACACGCGAAAAGGGCGTATGCCATACGCCCCTGCCGGGCGCAGCAGAGCAACGCCCCTACGAATCATGTTCTCTCGCGGTGAATCGCTTTCAGTCTTCGATCACCCCATCCTCCCCGATCTGCCGCACACGCAAATCTGCCGCGTCGAGCAGCACACCGCAGTGCCGCGCTAACGTTTGCCCGCGCGCATACAGCGCCACCGACTCGTCCAGTGTCAGATCGCCGGATTCCAGGCGCGCGACACTCTCCTCAAGCTCTGCATACGCCTGCTCAAACGTCAGATCGTCCAGGTCGGCGGGCGGGGTGGGATCAGTCATCGGTGGGTTGCTCCATCGCGGTGTAATCAAAGTCGAAAAAGTCCTCGCAGGACCAGCGCCCCTCTGTCGCGGCGGACACCAGGGCGTCAAACGTCTCCGCATAGGGTGAGTTCTGGATCACGGCGAAGTCCTCTGCCGCGCCGTCGAGGTCCAGTTGGCGCAAACGCACCTCCGACCGCAGCGCGTAGAGCACGATGAAGCCCGGTTCGGCGTCAATGCCGCGCGTGTAGGCGGCTTCAGCGGTTTCGTAGTCGCCCAGGTTGCAATATGACAATCCCTGGACCATGTGCATATCCGCCAGCGTGTTCTCAATGGCGAGCACTTCGGCGGCGGTGTTGATCGCGTCGTCGTACTGACCGAGCAGCATATACCCCACCGGCGGGAACAACGCTGCAAACCCATCATCTGCCTCCGGCCCAAACACAGCCTGGGTTAAGCGCGTCGCAAGTGTCGGATCGGGGAACTCGGTGATGATCAGTTGTGCCATCGTGGTCGCGGTCACAAAATCCGCCTCGCGCAGCGCCAGCGACAGTAGGATGATATGTGGGAAACTCGCCTGGGGGTCTAAGGCGATGGCATGTTCCAGATCAGACCGCGCCAGATCGTAACGCCAGATCAAGTAGTAGTTTAATCCGCGCGAACTCCACGCAAACCAATCGTCGGGACGCTCCGCGATTAACTGATCCACGATTTCAAAGGATCGCTCCAAATCGTTGCGGTCGGTGGCTTGCGTCAACTGAGTATAGAGGATGCTGCCCCAGGTGGGCGAGGTGAGGCGTACCCCGGTCGCAAAGTCGCTCTCCGCCGCTGCGAAATCCCCCAGGCGCACATATGCGGCGGCCCGGTAAGCATAGGTCAGGGGGTTGCCCGGTTCCAGGTCAATCGCCGCTGAATAGTCTGTAAGGGCGGCAGCCGGATCGTCCACATATAGTTTGACAGCGTGGTGCATGTATCCCGCCACACCCCCGCTGATCACTTCCGGACTGGCGACATTCAACTCCGCCCCGATTGCAAGCAGGCGGGCCGTTTCAAACCCGTCGCCATCGGCGGTGATCAGCTCATTCAGCACATGCAGCACCGAGATCACTAACGACTCGCGGCGTTCGTTGGTGATCCGCACGCGCACATTGCTCGCCTGTTCAATCCATGATCGCTCGATCTTGTTGTAAGGAAATGCCGTGAGTGCGCCCACATGTACATTGACGTCGATTTGCTCCGCGTCGTAATTGCCCCACATGATCACCGCAGCGTCGTTGGCGGCGGCAACTTCTTGTGCGGCGGTGGCTGACGTAATGATGCCGGGGTACGCGCGCACGCGGATGTTGGAGAATGGCACATTGGTTTCAAGCTGAAGCTGCAAATCCTCTACGATGAAGCGTTGCACATCACGCGGCGTGACATCGCCCACCGGCTCCATCTGCCCCACCAGCACCATGTATTCGCCCGGCGCGACCGGGTCTACCGTGTGAATTACCACTGCACCGTTGTCGTTATTATCGTCGCTGCCGCCAATATCCAGAAATCCGCCGAAAACACCCACCAGCACCAGAATCGCGACGACTATCGCTGCCCCGGAAAAGGCGTTCACCATCCCGAACAGCTTGATTGTCCGGGGTGTCGTTTCAATGGTCGGTGTTGTGGACGCTGTTTCTGCCTGTGCGTCCGGTGCAGTCGATGCGGTCGGTGAGGTGGAGACGACAATCGGCGGCGACGACGAGACGATGATCTCGTCATCCGCAGGGATGGCCTCCGTACTGTTGGGCGTGGGCGTGGCAAACCGCGAACCGGACGGCACACTGCTCAACGGATGCGATGAGGGGAACGGAGTTTCGGTGCCCTGAATGATCGCTTCCAGCGCCGCCCCCACCATCCGCACACTGGGTAGACGCGCGTCCCGTTCCTTTTCCAGCATCCGATGTACCAACGCGACCAGATCGCGCGGCGTATCGGGGCGCAGCGCCGCCAGATCCGGGACCGACTCACTGATGATCGCCAGCAGTATCGCGGTGGGTTGCTCGTGGGAGAACGGACGCCGCCCCGCGAGCATCTCGTACAGCAGCACGCCAAACGACCAGATATCCGTGCGCCCATCGGGTTCTTCGCCCCGGCACGCTTCCGGGCTGAGGTACGCATACGTGCCGATCACCGAGCCGGTTTCGGTGATGTGCGTGCGAGTGCTGAGTCGCGCCACTCCAAAATCGGTCAGCAGCGGCGTGCCGTCGGTGTCCAGCAGCACGTTGGCCGGTTTCAGATCGCGATGCACGATCTTGAGGTGGTGCGCGCGGGTGAGCGCGTCGGCCAGTTCCAGGCCGATCTGTAGCACGCGGTCGATGGGCAACTGTGGCTCGCGGCCCAGCAGGTCGCGCAGCGAACCGCCCGCCACGTACTGCATCACGATGTAGTGCAGGCCGTCTTCTTCGACCGCCGCCAGCATCTTGACGATGTTGGGGTGATTCAACTGCCGCAACGCCTGGCCTTCGCGCTGGAAGCGTTCGAGCAAATTCGGCTGCGACTCGACAATTTCCGGTTTCAACAGCTTGATCGCGACGGTTTCGCCCGTCTGCGTGTCCAGTCCTTCATATACATCACCCATCCCACCGTGCCCGATGGTGCGGATGATTTCGTAGCGGTTGGCTATTAACTGTGTTTCACTCATCGCGTCGCCTTATCCGTGTGTTAGTGCTGCATTTCATAAGCCGCGCGGAAAGACCTCCCC
>CBEVZO010000459.1:0-4028 GCA_965554365.1 uncultured Anaerolineae bacterium | reverse complement strand
AAAGACGTGCGGGCATGCATTTGGCTTCCTGTCACTATTCTGTTGTTAAGGGGCTGGTCGGAGAAATAAAAAACCGACATTCATCGTCGGTCCAAGACACTCGTTTCGCCATAGGCGTAAAACGATATTTTCGTGTCTTATCCCTCCTTCCGATGTTTACCCTCATCAGGGTAGCCGTATCATACCATACGATTTCACCACTGACAAGAGCAATTTGTTTCCTGTTTGAAATCTGCTTTGCTTGGTTTGTGTGCAGATTTCGCACGACCAAACGGCTGCGCATTATAGACACTAACTGCGCCATGTCAAGGGGAAGTTTCAGAAATCGCACAAATACAGCAAAATGAGCGCCAAACCTCATGCGTTTGACGCTCATATATGACGCTTGCTAGTTCAATTAGCTAGCGTTGCAGCAACTTCAACACCCGCGCCGTTGCTTCGGGTATACTCGCTTCAACTTCCGGCGTGCATTGCTCCGAGAACTCCAACACGACTTGTGCTTCAACAGCCACAATATCTATTGCGTCCTCAGCCGGCAGTTTAGCGCCATACCGTCGCAGCGTGTGCATCGCGGTGATGAGATTCGTGTCGTGGGCCGAGGCCGTATTCAATGTTCCCGGCAGATTCGCCAGTTTGAAATGATATACGGTTCCTGGCACACCATTCACTGTCATGATCGCGTCGATGATGATCACGCGGCGGTAGCCGATCAATGTTTCTGCTAACGTCAATCCGCCGACGGCAAGCTCTTTGATATCTACCGCCGCCGCCGCCACCGGACTGTCGTCACCATGTAACCGTTCACGAATCTGTGCCGCAACACGCCACCCGATCCCGTCATCAGACAAAATCGGGTTGCCCAAACCAACGACCAGAATATCAGTAGACGTGAAAACCACGCAGATACTCCTTAGTCAAGCGGTGCTAACTGCTCTGGCGCAACGTACTGACTGCCATGATGTACCACACCACCTTCGCGATCGCGCACGACCACCTCTAGCGGCATCTGGCCGGGCAGCGAGTGCGTAGCACACGACAGACACGGATCATACGAGCGGAACGCCATCTCAACCATATTCAAGATACCATCATCGACCACACCGTTCTTGATCACGGACTGTGCGGCGCTCTTGATACTCATGGTGATGGGCGCATTGTTGTTCGTCGTGCCGACGATTAGGTTTGCTTTCTCGACAATCCCGTTTTCATCGGTGACATAGTGATGCGTAAGTGTGCCGCGCGGCGCTTCAACGATGCCGACGCCTTCGCGCGGAGTCTCGGTCGGGATCGCGCGGATCGGACCTTCAACAACTTCCGGGTCTTCCGCCAATTCGAGCATATGCTCAGCAGCGTACATCAACTCAATCACGCGCGCCCAGTGCGTCGCCAACGTGTGATGCACCGGCTTACCGCCCAGAACTTCGTACATCTTCTCGTACTCAGCCTGAGCCAACGGTGTTGCGAGGCCGTCTGCTGCATTCAAACGCGAGAGCGGAGTCGCCGCATACACGCCACTGTCCTTACCGTCCACAAAACCCTTCCATCCCACGTTCTTTAAATACGGGAACTTGAGATAGGTAAACGGCTCGACGTGTTCGGCGATGTGATCCGTGTATTCATGCGGCGCATATTTGCAGAACTCCACGCCCTCCGGATCCACGACGCGGACTTTGCCGTCGTAGAAGTTTACACGGTTGTTCTCGTCCACCATGCCCATATAGTACGTCTGCTGGGTATAGCCATCACTAACGATCAGGTCCACATAGTCGGAATTCGCCAGCACGATATCATGCACGATGCCAATCGTGAACTGCGCAAACTCAATGTTCTTCTTGGCAATAGCAATGATCTCCTGGCGCTGTTCCTCAGTGATCGGGTGATTCATGCCACCGGGAATCGCAGCGACCGGATGGATCGCGCGGCCCCCAATCATCTCGATCACATGGTGATTGCGCTTGCGTGTGTCGATCACCTGCCCGCCGATTTCCAGCCCCACCTTGGCAATCACACCAAGAAGGTTGCGTTCGGCAGCGGGAGCAGTGGGTCCCACTACAAAGTCGGGACCACCCAACGCGTAGAAATGCGTGGTGTGATCGGTAACGTAAAACGCCATGTACATCAATTCGCGTAGTTTCTTGCCACCGGGCGGCACCTCGACGCCATACACCGCGTCACAGGCTTTCGCACCAGCCATCAGATGTGCTTCCGGGCACACCCCACAGATACGACTCGTGATGCGCGGGAGTTCCTCTACCGGACGCCCTACCGCGAACACTTCAAACCCGCGCAGCTCCGGAACCTGGAAATAAGCATTCTCGACATTGCCCTCATCGTCGAGGAAAATCTCGATCTTGCCATGTCCCTCCAGGCGCGTGATGGGATCGATTGAAATGCGTGTCATATGTTCACCTCCGGGCTAAACGGGTTCGCCATTTTTGCGCGCCTTGCGACGCAGCAGCGAATCCGGCAGATGGAAGCGATAGAAATACCCTGCCGGGTCCGGCAGTGTATCGAGAATCGCTTCAACTTCTTCGGCGGTATCAGCGTCGATCACCGATGCGATACCCGAAAGGATACGCGCCCCATGATCGATCACACCGTCGTTGGGACCGTAACAGCCCCGGCAGCCAATACCAACCTGCGGACACTTCGCGCCGCAGCCGGCCCGGGTCGCGATACCTGCACAAAACAACCCTTGCTCTAGCAAGCAGATATCCGGGTCCGGTTCGATTTCCTGCGGACGGTAGAAGTGCTTGATTTTCTTTTCGCTCTTCGTGCGCGAGCATTCATCACAGACTGTGACATTAGGCCCAATCACCGAGCCAGGCGGCGGCAGTTCGCCAGAAACAATTGCATTGACTGCGACCTCAATCTGTGAGGCTTCTGGCGGGCAGCCTGGCAGGAAGTAGTCTACCGGCACTACCTGTGCCAGTGTCTTGACCGTGTTCCAGAACCTCGGCAGCGTCAATTCGCCTTCGGGGATACCGTGCCGCGTCTGCGGGCGCACTCCATCGGGATTATCGGTACTCGGTGAATCAGAGTAAATCCAGTCGAACATCTCGTCGCGGTCGGCAAAGTTGCCCAACCCTGGCATTGACCCACCATACGCGCACGCGCCGAACGCGACCAGCACCTTCGACTTGCGGCGCAACAGATGTGCCATGTGTGCATTTTCGTCGTTGCGGATCGCGCCATTGAACAGGCACACGTCGATCTCGCCGTCTTCCATAGCTTCGATATCTTTGTATTTGAAGTCCATCACGCACGGCCAGAACACGATATCGAATGCGGCAGCCACATCGAGAATCTTCTCGTGCAGTGCCAACACCGCGATCTCGCAACCGCCGCACGAGGAGGCCCAATACAGGGCCAGCTTCGGTTTCTGCTTACTCATGAGCGGCCTCCTCCTGCGCAAACAGGTCTTCGTTCGGGATGTTATGATCCCAGTCCAGCGGGCCGAGCGCCTTGAGCTGCTCTGTCACACGGGTCACGACCTCAGCGAACTTCACACCTTCCGCTGCCGATGCCCAGTGCAACTGCACACGCTCCCTTTCGATGCCCAACTGATCCAACGTGCGACGCAGCAGCGCAAACCGCCGAATGGCCTTGTAATTCCCTTCTTGATAGTGGCACTGCCCAGGATGGCAGCCCATGATTAATACACCGTCTGCACCCTTTTCCAATGCGCGCAGCACAAAGGTGGGGTCCAAACGCCCGGTACACATGATGCGGATATCGCGCAGTGTGGCTGGATAGCCCATCCGAGACGTGCCAGCCAGGTCTGCTGCGCGATAGGAACACCAATTGCACAAAAAGCCCACAATGACGGGCGTAAACGTTCCGTTATCGCTCATCGCTCTCTTGTCTCCTGACTATACAGCCATCGGCTCGTCGGCAGTCACATCGACCAGAATGCCGTCGATTTCCGCGATCAACTGGTCAAACGTGAAGTGCGCGCCCGTGATCACCTGGCTGGGGCAAGCTGCCACACACGTACCGCAACCCTTACACAGGGCCGGGTTCACACG
>CBEVZO010000458.1:0-4047 GCA_965554365.1 uncultured Anaerolineae bacterium | reverse complement strand
CTGTACCGATTTCGAGATTTTGACCGGTCAATGCAACCAGTTGCCCGCACTTGAAATCTGCAAGAACGGCTCAAACCCCACGTCGTGGGGCGGGGAACTGTATTGGAATGTGTGTCTGTGGTCGGACGGTACAGGCCTTGAGTCATGGTCAGATGGTTTTTCGTCGAGCTACTACTTCCACTACAGCGCGATGGGCGATTGGGCGTGCTTGCCGTTTGACTTGATCGAATCCGGCGCGACCGACGACTTCCTCGGACTGTTCAGCTACCAGGAATTGTACAGCACCCTGTATCTGCCACCGTACTACTGCCGTTACGTGAACTAACACGCAGGCATATGTAGTATATAATCACACAACGTCGGGTGACCATCGCTCGGCGTTGCTGATTCTGCGGTGCAAGGTGTGTCCCGGCTACTTAAGCGTCAAACTCACCGGGCAGTGATCCGACCCCATAGTATCCATATGCACATCCGCCCCGGCGACACGCTCACGCAGGTCCGGCGTGATGAAGAAGTAGTCGATGCGCCAGCCGACGTTGTTCGCGCGCGCGCCGCCCCAGTACGCCCACCACGAATACACGTCCGCTGTGTCGGGATACGCATCGCGCCACGTATCGACGTAGCCCTTGCCGACAATCTCATCGATCCAGGCGCGTTCTTCGGGCAAAAAGCCACTCGTCTTGTGATTCGTCTTCGGGCGTGCGAGATCGATCTCCTGGTGCGCGGTGTTCACGTCGCCGCAGAAGATCACGGCTTTGCCCTCCGCGCGGAACTTCTCGGTCATATCCAGAAACGCGGCCTTGTACGCCATCTTGAACGGCACGCGGCTGTGATCGCGGCTTCCGTTGGGGAAATACGCCGTGATGAACACAAAATCGGCGTACTCCGCGATGATCGTGCGCCCCTCTTGATCGAATTCCTCGATCCCCAGACCAATCTGCACGTTCAGCGGCTCGGTCTTGGTGTAGAGCGCGACCCCGCTGTAGCCCTTCTTGACCGTACTCCACGCCCAATAGGTGTGGTAGCCCTCCGGCGCGCGCAGTGCCTCGTCAAGCTGGTCGGGATGCGCTTTCGTCTCCTGCACGCCGAGGATGTCCGGCTGTGTGGCGTGGAGCCAGTCCAGAAAGCCCTTCTTCTGCGCGGCGCGGATGCCGTTCACGTTCCATGATACCAGCAGCATGTGTCTCGTCCCCGTGTGGTTGTGTATATCGATTCCGTCCGGTTGGAGTTTAACACCGCGCGGATGGAACGGGTAGTCGTGGCGCAGTTCCCACGAAAACGTAAAAAAAGCGTAAACTCCTGCGATTCGTGCAACCCAACAGGCGCAACGTCCGTAATGATGAGTGAAGGACCTCAACGGCAGCCCCAACGACCGTTTCACACAGACAATAAAGCGCGAGCATACTCTCGCCATCGCAAAAGGAGCGAAAATCATGAACGAGTTCATCGACAATCTGCCCTCACTCGGCAAAATGTTCAAACTGATCATCTTCCTGGTCCTGGCCCTGATCGTGTTCTTCCTGGTCGCCGCCATCGTCAAGGTGCTGATCCCGGTTGCCATCATCGGCGCAATCATCTTCGGCGTCTACTGGTTCGTGACCCGCGACGAGAAGAAAAAGAACGGCTAGCGCGCGAGCCGCAGACACATCATGAGTTCACATCGGATACGCAGGTAGGGGCGTGGAAATGCGCCCCTATTTGTTTGAATGGTCTATACTATTAAGAGGAGTGATGTCATGTACGCACGGTTTAAGGCACTGCCCTTGTGGGGTCAGATCGTCGCGTCAGTGGTGATCCAGATCGTAGTCGGCATCGTCAAGCTGCTGATCCCGCTGGTGATTATCGCCGCAGTGATCGTCGGCGCATTGTGGCTGTTCGACAAGGTGCGTGATTAGCGGCAGCACACAGTCAACACAGGAGCAAAAGCGATGTACAAGCGTTTTCAAGCACTATCGATCTGGGGCCGGATTCTGGCAGTGATGATCACCTTGTTCGTGATCTCCGTCATCTGGCCGATCATCATTACGCTGGTCAAGACGCTGATCATGCTGGCGGTGGCCGCCGTGATCATCGTGACGTTGTTGTGGCTGTTCGACAAGGTGCGCGGGGATAACACTGATTCCTAGTTGCTAACGGCTGATTTCGCCGTCCCGTTCCCGTTCTGACGCACAGATTGCAGCGGCGTGAAGACCACCGTTTCGGTGTGCGGATCGTGTCCGATCACGCCCTCAATCGCGAAGACTTCGCGCAACACCGCCTGCGTCATAACTTCGCGCGGCGTGCCTGTGGCGAAAATCTCCCCTTTACGCAGCGCCACGAGCCGGTGACTGAACCGCGCCGCCTGGTTGAGATCGTGCAGCACCATCACAATGCTGAGGTCGCTCTTCGCGTTGAGACGCTGCAACAGCATCATCACGTCAAGCTGGTGGCTGATGTCGAGAAATGTAGTCGGCTCATCCAGCAGCAGCACGCGCGGCTCCTGCGCCAACGCCAACGCGATCCACGCCCGCTGACGTTCCCCGCCGCTGAGCGTGTTCAGATAGCGATTCTGCAACTCCTCCAACCCCGTGACCTCCAGCGACCACTCGACCGCCTCGCGATCCGTGCTGCGTGTGGCACGCCACCACGCCTGCCGCGCGAAGCGTCCGCGCGCCACCAGATCGCGCACAGTCAGGTCTTCGGGCGCACGCGGGTTCTGTGGCAGGATCGCGAGGTCTTGCGCAATCTGCCGCGTGGAAAGCCTGTGAATCGCCTTGCCATCGAGATACACCGCTCCATCGCGCGGTTTCATCAGCCGCGCCAATGCACGCAGAATCGTACTCTTGCCGGACCCGTTCGGCCCGACGAGCGTCACGATCTCGCCCTGCTCGACTTGCAGCATGAGGTTCTCGACAACCAGCGCGCCGCGCCGGTAGCCCAGGTTGATGTGTTCGGCGGAGAGGGTTGTCATGGACACTCGTTCCTCGTTCTAAGCTGTCAGCGATCAGCTTTCAGCCGTTAGCGATTAGCTAAAGCGCGATCTACGTCATGCGTTCCTCTCCCCCTCTCCGGCTTGGTGGGAGAGGGGGTCGGGGGGTGAGGTTGGGGTTTATACCCTACCACTGCGACCGGCGCGCACGCACCAGCCACAAAAACAGCGGCCCACCGACCACCGCCGTGATGATCCCGACCGGGAACTGCGTGCTGGTTTCCGGGTCGATCAGCAAGCGCGGGAGCGTCACGGATGCTACCGTATCCGAGAACACCACCAACGCCGCGCCGAGAATCGCGCTGGTAGGGATCAGATAGCGGAAATCCGAGCCGACCAACTTGCGCGCCACATACGGCACGAGCAGACCCACAAACGCAATCAGGCCCGCCGCCGCAACAGCACTGCCCGCCAGAATCGCCGCGACAAGACTCATCATCAAACGTGTGCGCTCGACATTCAGACCCAGGCCGACCGCGACCTCATCGCCCAACGCCAGAATATTCGCGCGGGTGGATAGCAGTAGCGCCAGGATAAAACCGATCAACGCATACGGCGCGACGAGATCGTAATCCATCCACCCCGCCGTGTAGAGGCCGCCGACAAGCCACTGAAAGAAAATCTGTGCGCCGCCCTGCACGGACATCACCACCACCGTCGTGGTGAGCGCGTTGATCATCGTCGTGACCGCGACGCCTGTCAACGCCAGCCGCGTCGTCGTGACGCCGGTCCCATCCCACGCAATCGCGTAGACGATCAGCGCCCCGCACAATGCGCCCGCAAACGCGACCATCGGCACGGCGCTCATGCGGTCAATATCCATAAATGGCAAGTGGATCAGCTCAAAATCGGCGACGCGCAGCGTCATGATCGCCGCCGCCAGTCCGCCGCCCGCCGAAACGCCCAGAATGTACGGGTCGCCGAGCGGGGAGCGCACCACGCCTTGCAGCAACACCCCAGACAGCGCCAGATTCCAACCGACCAGCGCGCCGGTCAGCACACGCGGCAACCGCACCTCATGCACGATTAGCCCCACCGACCGGGAAACGCTTGCTCTATCGCGCAAGGCCTGGATCACG
>CBEVZO010000457.1:0-4051 GCA_965554365.1 uncultured Anaerolineae bacterium | reverse complement strand
ACAGCGCCTCCTGAATTTCTGCCGGGGTGATCAGACTGCCGTCGTGGCGTGTCACACCGGCGATGTCTACCTGTCCGCACGCCAACCGTTCGATCTCGCGCCGGTAGAGGCCGAGGTTCAGTTCGGCAACGACAACGCGCTGCACGCCGTCCAATACCGCACGGATCGCGGTTTCGGGCACAGGCCACAACGAATAGATGTTTAGCAGCGACACCTTGACGCCGTTAGCACGCGCATTCTGCACGGCTTCGGCGGCGGAACGCGCGGTGATGCCGTAGCTGATGACGAGCGTTTCCGCGCCGGGCTGGATGTCTGCATCCACCAGCGCGATCTCGTCAGCGTGCTGCTCGATCTTGGCGATGAGGTGCGTGTTCAGCGCGCCCACGTCGGCGGCGCTCTTGGAGAGATAGGCGCGTTCGTTGTGCGAGGATGCTGTGAAGCGCACGACCTGCGGGCCGCCGTAATGCGCCATGGGCGTGACAGTATCCGCCGGGTGGTACTGGTACGGCGTGAAGCTGCCGTTGTCCGACGCGACCGCACGCTCACGCACGGGGATGTCCTCATAGGCCGCGAGATCAACGGTGGCGCTGGATGCGACGGTTTCCTTGTCTGTTGCCAGGAATACGGGCACACGAAACCGTTCCGCGAGATCAAACGCGTGCCGCGTGAGGTTGTAGCACTCCGCGACGGTGCTGGGAGCCAGTACGATCACCGGGTAGCCACCAGACATGCCCCAGCGCATGAACTGGATATCGCCCTGGGCGACGGTGGTCGCTGCGCCGGTTGCGGGTCCCATACGTTGTACATTCACGATTACCAGGGGCACTTCGCCCATGAGCGCCAGACCAATCGTTTCGCTGTAGAGGCTGATGCCGGGGCCGCTGGTGGCGGTCATGGCGCGTGCGCCGGTCATCGCTGCGCCGACGCAGAAGCCAATCGACGCGATCTCGTCTTCGCCCTGAATCGCCACACCGCCCACTTTGGGCAGTTCGCGGACCATGTGCAGCAGAATGGGCGTTGCCGGGGTGATGGGGTATCCGGCGAAGAAGTTGCAGCCAGAGTCTAGTGCGCCGCGAGCAATCGCCGCCGCGCCATCAATGAATTCGCGCATGATGTCCTTTCCAAAACACTAATTTGCATGCAATGCCAATGCCGCCTAGTGTAGCGGAGTCGTGCGCGCTGCGCGGCGTACATTTCATCACGATTTTTGCTGCGGGAAAACACACAGCCCACCGTGTGCAGGCGGGCAGTGTGGTGTGTGCCTATGGAGTTTGGAAGCGATTAATCGTCCAATGTGCCTTCGTAGATCGTCAGATCATCAAACGCGACGCTGATTGCTGCGCCATCAGAAACTCCGGCGACCAACGCCACCTGCCCCGCACGTTGGAACTGATCATCTCTCACATCGCCCAGGAACTCACCGTTGGCGTACACTGCGAGGTAGTCGTCCACGCACACGGCGCGCAGTGTGTTTGGCGCCTGTCCCTGCTTGAGCACATCACTCTGATGCCATTCCGGCAGAAAATCCAGGCTCCTGCGCGAGAGTTCCGCGATGCCGTAATGTCCGTCCCCACTGAGCAGCAGCACGTAACCCGTCGCGTTGCCGTCCGCGTCTTCTTCCAGGCGGCACGCCACGCCGTAGATGTTATCGTCTTCCGCGCTGAGTTGTTCGATATCGACCTCGATAATCACGTCGGTATACGCCTCATCGCCGCTGCCCCAGGTGAGCGCGGCGCTGCGGTCAGCGCTAAAGTCGATCTGGTAGCGGCCCTCGGTGATCGTGAGTTTTGCGTCTGGGGTGGCGGCGTCGGTGGGATATGCGCCTTCTTCCCACACGCCTGCTTCGTCGAAGGTTTCTGTCAGCAGGACGTTGCCGGTGACGGCGTTTTTGTCTGGATCATCACTGCCGCATGCCGCGAGGATGAGCATCCCGATTAAGCTCACGGCAGCGACCCATAGGTTGCGTGGTGTATTCATCTGTACTCCTGAGAAGCAGGGTTGATTTTGAGTAACCTGAGTATGTGAAAACCAACCTCACCCCAACGTGACCGCAGGTCACGCGCCCCCATTCTCCACGCGCGGAGAGGGGGAGAAAACCGTGCCGCAATTCCCCCTCATTGTCAACGGGGAGGGGGCTAGGGGGTGGGGTTTCTTGCACTATGATATACCTGAAACAGCTTGCGCAGTGTTCCTACGCCAACTGTGTTTGCAGCGTGTCGATGGTCTCCTCGATCAGATCGATGGCTTCGCGCAGTGTGTCCGCGTCGAACGCGAACCGCGCCCCGGCGGTGGTGTACAGGTCCGGCAGCGATACCGTGCCGCCCAGCGCCAATGCTTTGCGATATGCGTTTAGCGCCCCGGCCTGATCTTTGAGCGCGTTGCGCCAGACCAGCACTGCGCCCAACTGCGCCAAGCCGTACTCGACGTAGTAGAACGGCGTACGGTGGATGTGGCGTTTGCGATGCCAGCCATTGCGCTTGGCCGGTTCCAGCCCCGTGTAGTCTGTGTGGGGCATGAAGCGGTCCCGTAGCGCGGCCCATGTTGTGTCGCAGGCGTCGGGATCGGTGGCAGCGTCGTGGTTCTCATACACCCAGTGTTGGAACGCGTCCACCACTGCCATGTAGGGCCAGAACAGCACGATCTTTTCGAGGTGCTGCATCCGCGCGCGGGCGTAGTCTTGTTGCCCATAAAAGCCGCCTTCGTCCGCGAGCAGATACGGCGCGGCGAGCAATTCCATCGCCATTGACGCGACCTCGTTGAACTCCATCGGAGAGTGGCGCTGCTGGATGTAGGGCAGCTTGAACCGCTCGAAGCTGTGAAATGCATGTCCTGCCTCGTGCAGCAGCGTACGCACCTCGGTCGCGTTGCCGACCGCGTTCATGAAGATGAACGGCACTTTGGTGACGTGATAGTAGCTGGTGGAATATGCGCCCGGTCCCTTGCCTTTGCGATTCGGTAGATCGAGCATTCCCGCGCGCTGCATCGTGTCGTAGTAGTCGCCCAACTGCGGATCGACGCGGTGGAAAATGGTCGATCCCTTCGCTTCGAGTTCGTCGACGGTGGTGTAGGGTTTGAGCGGCGGTTGCCCGGTGGGATCGAGCGTCAGGTCCCAGGGGCGCAGCGTGTCCACGCCAAGCTGTTGACGGCGGCGGTCGTAGATGCGGCGCGCAGCGGGGATCACGACTTCCTCAATTGCGTTCTGGAACGTAACGCAGTCTTCAGGCGTGTAATCAAAGCGTAGCAACTGCCGCCAACGATAATCGCGATAATTATCGAATCCGGCGTTCGCGGCGATCTGACGGCGCAGGTCCATGTACTGCACCCACAGCGCATTGACCGCCTCGCGATCTGCCAGATACCGCGCGGAGACGGCACGCCACGCCCGTTCGCGTACGGCACGATCAGGTTCGTATTGCAATTCCAGCATTTGAATCAGCGTGCGTTCTTCGCCTTCCCACTCTGCCACTTGTGCGCCCATCACCCGGTTGAACTCGGATGTGATCTTGCGCTCTTGTGTGAGCAGCGGCAGGTTTTTCTCGCGGAACAGATCGGCCTCTGCGCGCAGGTTGCGCAGCGGAATCGCGAAACCGTCCGGCTCGATACCGCTGGCGAGCAGCTTCTCTTTCAACCGCTGATCCGCTGCCTGCGCTTGGGGGTAGATGTGTTCGATAAAGGTGTGGTAGCGTTCCTCGGCGGCCTCGTCGGTCGTATCTTGCGTGGTGGGGACGTACAGCCGCGCGTACGTTTCCATGATTAGCTCACTGAGCCGCGTCCAATCCGCGAGCCACATGGGGGCTGTGTCGGCGGTCAGGTCACGCGCGCGCAGATCGTCAAAAAACGGGACGATTTGCTCCCAGGACAGCGCCATGAAATCGTCAACGGTCTGGGGTAGAGTCGTAAACATTTAGCGTGCCTCCAATAACCGATACCTGTCACTGAAAAAACATCTATTTGACGCAATAAGTATGGGGTGCATTTCAATCTTGGGGCAACTGATTTGAGGTTAGCCCCTCCCCTGACGCGAACTTGTTCGCGCCCCCTCCCCGCCAGC
>CBEVZO010000456.1:0-4054 GCA_965554365.1 uncultured Anaerolineae bacterium | reverse complement strand
TGCCGCGCGAGTCGAGTACTTCACGACCGAGGACTTCTTCGATATAGCTCATGGTAGATTTGCTCCTGATGTTGTTAGTTGTTAGTAAATGTGCGCCTGTAGGCGGGACACTACGCACTAAAAACTAATCATTTTGCCTTTGTTGACCGCTAGTGCGCTGGTTGCGTTTGTCACAGCGATCAAAGTGCTAGATTACATTCACACCCGCGCACCGAGGGGCTGGCGCAGCACACGCGGCGCAGCGCGCACGAATGCACGGGTGTTGTTGATCGTCACGTTAATAATTCAAACGGCGTTACAGCCCCAGCGTCTCAACCAGTGCTTCGTATTTCAGATGCTCGGCGAGCATGGCCTGGAAACGGCTCATCTTTTCTGGCTGGGCCAGGCTGGTGCGTCCAAAGATACCTTCCACGCGCTCGACAGCTTCCAGCGTGTTGTCGGGAACCAGCAGCACGGCGACCTTGAGTTCCTCGGCGCGTTTGAGGATCGTCGATGAGGGTTTCAGGTTGCCGGTCAGTACAAGGCACGTGGTCGAGGTTTCGAGCGCGGCGGCCTGAATATCTGTGCGGTCGCCGCCGGTGAAGACGGCTTTGTTCAGTTGGCGGCGGAAGCGCGGCAGCGCGGCTTCAACCGACATCGCGCCCACACTCATGTGTTCCACAATGCGCTCGCGCAGGTGCGAGCCGGTCAGGACTTTGGCTTCCAACGCGTCGATGATCTCGCCCACGCTCAGCGCGCGCAGATAAGGATCGAAGGGCATAACGCCGAAGACCGGAATGCCCTGTTCTTCAAGGAAGGGCGCGGCCTTTTCTTTGATGAAGGGCATTAGCTCGCGCGGGACGCCGTTCACAACCACGCCGAGCATGTTGTCGCCCAGGCGGCGCTTGGCGGAAAGTGCGTCATCGAGCACGGACATGCTGGCTAGCTTGCCATTGCCGAAGCTGACGACGGTCAGGGTGGGCACGCCCAGGTATTCGACCACGTTCAGGGTGTTCAGTCCGACCGCGTGGCCCTCGCGCATGGTCGCGCCACCTTCGAGGAGCACCACGTCGTTTTCGGCGGCGGCATGGTCCACTGCGGTGCGGATAGCTTCCATCAAGTCGCGTTCGAGCGTGCCGTCGAGTACGTTACTGAGTACTTCTTTGGTGATAAGCACCGGGGAGAGTTCCCAGGGCGGGGTTTCGAGGCCGAGGGTGCGACGCACAAAGTCTGCGTCCTCGTCCAGGATGCGGCCCCCGGCTTCGTAAGGCTGGGTGCTGACGGGCTTGAGATAGCCGACTTTCAGCCCGGCGGCCTGCATTCGCAGTCCAATACCCAGGCCCAGCGCCGTTTTACCGGAAAACGTGTTAATAGAAGTGATATATAAGGTTTTTGCCATGCTGGATTCGTCCTTCTCAGCTAGATGCCATTGCTTGGTTCTGCACCGTGCAAGGTGTGCAGTTGAAGGTTGGCAGCCATCAGCGAAACGTTTGGTCGCCTGGAATGTGCCGCTGTCGCCAGCGCATTCCAGAACAGCAAACTGAAAACTGCGAACTACGCACCATTAACTTAACTCTGAAGCACCAGACGCATGTCTAATGCGATAGCGCCTTGCCCGCTAGAATAGACCATTAGCGGGTTAATGTCCATTTCCACGACCTCCGGGAAGTCGGTGACAAGCTGGTTGATGCGCAGCAGCGTGTCGATCATGGCTTCCCGATCTGCTGGGGGACGACCACGCACGCCTGTCAGCAGGGCCGTAGCGCGGATTTCGTCGAGCATCTCATCAGCATCGCGGCGACCGAACGGCGCGACACGGAAGGTCACGTCTTTCAGTGCTTCTACAAGGATACCACCGAGGCCGAAAGTCACCAACGGGCCGAACTGTGGGTCTTTGCTCATGCCGACCAACACTTCGATGCCGTCCATCGGGACCATTTCTTGCACCAGGCAGCCCCAGATGCGTGCATCGGGCACGTAGCGCGTGGCGCGGTAGATAATCAGGTCGAAGGCATCGCGCACGTCGCTGGCGTTTTGCAGCCCGACTTTCACACCGCCCACGTCCGTTTTGTGCAGAATATCGGGGCTGGCGATCTTGAGTACGACCGGGTAACCGATTGTGCCCGCAACGTCAATCGCTTCTTCAACGGTGGCAGCGAGGTCGCTCTGAGGCAGGCGCAGCCCGTAGGCTTCGGCTACGTCACGCGCTTCGGCTTCACCCACGCTCACACGACCGTCGTCGCGCACTTTCTTGAAGACGGCGGCCACTGTGTCGCGATCTACGTCGAATTCCACGTAGTCGGGTTCGGGGCGTACGCGCGCTTCAATGTAATCGCGCATGGCGGCAAAGGAACGTGCGGCGTGTTCGGGGAATTTGTAGTTGGGAATGCCGTAGCTGCCGAGTACCTCTTCACCGGCTTTGGCATTTTTTTCGCCCATGAAGCAACCCAGGATCGGCTTGTCGATACGCTGGCTCAGCTTGCCGATGGCATTGGCGGTTTCAATGATCTCGGTCATCGCTTGCGGGGTCACGATGCACATCAGGCCGTCGACGTGCGGGTCCATGGCGATGATTTCCATTGCTTCGGCGTACCGATCCGCGCGGGCGTCACCCAGCACGTCCACCGGGTTTTGCGAACTCGCGGATTCGGGTAGGAACGCATCCAATTTGTGAACCGTTTCAGGTTCCAGTCGCGACAGTTCCATGTCGCCGCGTTCCAGCATATCGGTTGCCAGGATGCCGGGGCCGCCTGCGTTGGTCACGATGGCGATGCGTTTGCCTTGTAGTAGGGGCTGGTTGGCGAAGGCGCGCGCGGCGTCGAACAGGTCTTGCAGGCTTTGCATGCGCAGCACGTTGGCTTGATAGAACGCGGCATCGTAGGCGGCTTCCGCACCGGCCAATGATCCGGTGTGGCTGGACACGGCGCGCGAACCGGACTCGGTGACACCACTTTTCAGCACGAGGATCGGCTTTTTACGGCTGACTTCACGCGCGGTCTTGATGAATTCCTGTCCGTTGGGCAGCCCTTCAATATAGGCCAGGATGACGCGGGTTTCCGGGTCTTCGGCCCAGGCCAGCAGCAGGTCGATTTCGCTCACATCGCATTTATTACCGAGGCTGACGAATTTACTGAAGCCCAGGTCGCGCGCGGCGAGTGACCAGTCGAGGATCGCGGTTTGCAGCGCGCCGGACTGCGACGTGAAGGCGATGTTGCCTTGCGGCGGTGTCCCGGCGGCGAAGGTGGCGTTGATCGGCGTGTAGGTGTCAATAATGCCCAGGCAGTTGGGGCCGATGATGCGGATGTCGTATTCTTTGGCGATCTCCAGCAGTTCTTGTTCGCGTTCCAGCCCTGCTACGTCCACTTCGCGGAACCCGGCGCTGATCACGACGACGGCTTTAGTGCCCTTTTCGCCGATCTCGCGCAAAGCGCCAGCGACGTATTTGTAGGGGATGGTGATCACGGCGAGATCGGGCACTTCGGGTGTGTCCAAAATCGACGGATAGACTTTGTGCCCCATGATGTTGGTGGATTTGGGGTTGATGGGGTAGAGCGTGCCCCGAAAGCCTGCTTCGATGATGTTGACGAGTACAGTGTAGCCGAGTTTGCCAGGTGTGGCGCTGGCTCCCACAAGGGCTACGGTTTTTGGTTTAAAGAATCCCTCAAGCATAGAATCTCCCCAGCAGACGCTAAATGATAGTGCGGCGTCAACGAGTCACCGTGAACGTGCACGATACATGATACTAGTGCGCAGGCATGGCAAAGCCGCTTCTTGATCGCGGTGCATGCGGGTTGACGCAGAACGTTCTGATAACCACGCGGTACAAAACCTGAGTGTAGGCCGTGTTGACATTTGGCTCTGTGAACCTGTTATTTCTTGAGTGAAAACGTCAACACTACCAAGCGAAGAAGCGGCGTTGGTTGATTTGATGTCATAGCCGCACGTCATTATAACAACCTCGGTCCGAAACGCTACCGCGATAAGTCACTCCGGTGGCTGTCAATTGACATGAGCGTTGGTGCGAAGATGCCAAAACGGTCTGCAATCGTTAAAATCTCTTTTACTTACGCCGAGT
>CBEVZO010000455.1:0-4062 GCA_965554365.1 uncultured Anaerolineae bacterium | reverse complement strand
AGGCGGTAAAAGCGCCAATGAGGCCCATCGCAACCATGGGCGCTGTGCCCCCGGCGTGCGCCAGCACTACGTGGCCTTCATGCATCGTGGCCGCCAGCAGAGGGAAGGTGCGAATCGCAAGATACACACCCGCCGACACCATCGTCGCCGCGTGGATGAGGGCGCTGACCGGGGTCGGGCCTTCCATCGCGTCGGGCAACCAGACGTGCAGCGGGAACTGGGCGCTCTTGCCCATCGCGCCACACGTAACTGGGTTCACCGCGTGCCGCTGCCAACAGCGACGGAGTATGTGCGCTCATTACGCCTCCTCGTCGCGCATCCGAGCCATCAGATACGCGTCCACGTACTGCCCATCGCGGAACACCTGATCGCGCAGCGTACCCTCGATCTCAAACCCGAACTTGCGGTAGAGCGCAATCCCGGCGGTGTTAGCGGTGTAGACTTCGAGCGCCATACGCGTGATGTTGAGCCACCGCTCGCAGAGATTGACGGCAGCTTCCATCAAGGCTGTACCGACACCGCGCCCCTGGAAATCAGCATGAACCATCATGCCCAGATACACACTGTGCGCCCGCCGACAGATGCCATGTGAATCCCTAACTGACCCACCACTTTTCCGTCCACCACAGCCGCTAACATTCGCAGCGTATCCGGCAGATTTTCGAGACGGTCACGCGAGGCGTCACGCGAGGTATACGGCAATTGCAGCGTGTTTGCGATCACATTGCCGCTGTGCAAGATCACCGCCGTATCCTCCCAATCATCTGCTTCGATCCCGCGTACCGTGATTTCTGATAGCGGTGCAGCAGACTCTGTTGGTAAAGGAGCGATCTCGGTTGACTGTGATGTATTCTGTGCTCGGTGAGGGCCGCGCAGCCGTACCATCATACATGCAGCATGATAGTCGCCGTCACGCAACGCATAGCGCTGCATGGTTGCCTCACACACAAACCCGTAGGGTTCCACCAGCGCGATCAATCGTGCATCATCGGTGTAAAGCACGAGTTCCAGCCGGTGCAGCCCTATCCAATCATCCACAAAACGCAGTACCTGCGTTAGAAATTCATCTTCTTCGTCCGATTCATAATGATCGGGATGCACGAGCAATTGCAGCACCCCCACATGACGCCGCCGCCGCTGGCGCAAGGTGACACGCGCCCACCCCACAAATCGCTTGCGTCCACTGGGCAGCACAATTTCGCCGATCAGCCGGTGTACATTGTCCGCCGCGTTGATATAACGCTCACGGAACTCGTCATCCGACAAATACGGTACATCATCGATCAGATACCGCACGTCGTCATGATTCAGCAACCCGAACAGGTTATCCCAATCATCGCTGCGCTGACCGCGTAAGGTCACAGTAGGGGAATCGCTCACTACGGTTCCTTCCTTATGTGCAAAAATCAAGGTTGATTGCGCATAGCTTACCCCGCCAGCGCGCCGACGCCAACCACAATCCACCAACACAGCATTGCCGCGCGGCGCAGGCTTAGCTATAATTTCGGCGAGTGGGGTATACAAGAGTATAAAAAGGAAATTGCGTTGAGTCTGAAGCTATCTGTCATTATCCCGTGCTACAACGAAAAAGAAACCGTCGAACAGATCGTCGAGCGTGTGCGTGCCGTCGAGTTGGCATACGAGATCATCATCGTCGATGATGGGTCCACCGATGGTACACGTGCCATCCTGGACCAGATCGACAAAGGCGACGACCTGAAAGTGATCCTGCACGACAAAAATAAAGGCAAAGGTGCGGCAGTCCGCACCGGGTTCCAGAATGCGACCGGCGATGTGTTCTTGATTCAGGACGCCGATCTCGAATATGATCCCCGCGACTATCCCGTGCTGCTCAAACCACTTGAGGAAGGCATCAGCGACGTGGTGTATGGGTCGCGGTTCCTGGGTGGACCGCGCAAGGCGATGTTCTTCTGGAATATGCTCGCCAACCGCTTCCTGACGCTGGTTACCAACGTCCTGTATAACGCCATCCTCAGCGACATGGAAACCTGCTACAAGGTATTCCGCGCCGAACTGGTGCGCGATATCCCGCTGCGGTCGCGGCGTTTCGACTTCGAACCGGAAGTCACCGCCAAAATCCTCAAACGTGGTAACCGCATCTACGAGGTTCCGATCTCGTATAACGGGCGCGAATGGGACGAAGGCAAGAAAATCTCGTGGCGTGACGGCGTGATCGCGCTGTGGACGCTGGTCTACTATCGCTTTACGGAATGACCCCGGCTGCGGCCATGTCTCAGTCAACATCACAACCAATCCGGGCGTCGGTATTTGTACCGGCGCTTGTGATTCTGATCGGGCTGCTGCTGCGGATCGCGATGCTCGGTGTAGATATGCGCTTCCACCCCGACGAGGCACTGTTCGCGGCGCAGGCCCGGCTGATCAGTCACGACGGCGCTTGGCTGCTGCGTGACACCAACCTCGACAAGCCCCCGCTAACCTTATTCGTTACAGCATCAGCCTTCCGCGCGCTGGAACCCTCCGAATTTGCAGCACGGCTGCCCAATATGTTGTGCAGCGGTATGAACATCGCTGTTTTTTATGCGCTGGCATACGCTCTCTATCGAGATCGCACGGTGGCATGGTTGGCGGCGTTGCTGCTGGCGCTCTCACCCTACGATTTGGCTTTCGCAGCGACCGTTTTCACCGATATTCAAGCGACATTGTGGGTACTGATCGCGTGCTGGCTCACTGTGCGGGATCGCTGGGCATGGGCCGGAGCTGCTGCCGCCGTGATGTTCGCCACCAAATCAACCGCGTTGCTGGCCCTACCGCTGATTCTCGCGCTGGGCATCGCGCATAACGCCCACCGCACATGGACTCCGCGTGATGTGCTGCGACGACTGGCTGCATTCGCAGGACCGCTAGCCACAGGGATCGCGCTGTTGGTGCTATGGGACTTAGGCCGCGCGCCGCGTAGCTTCCTCGATCTGGGCTACCAGCGCAACAATCCGGGCCGCTTGATACGCTCTGATGAGCTTCTGCCGCGCCTGGAGCAATGGGAGCACTGGTTAGGCTTCATCACTGGTTCGCGCGTGGTGACTATGGGATTGTTGGCACTGATTCCGACGTGGTTGATCACGCGCGTAGCTGCTGGTTTACCCCTCCCCCAACGTAGGGGCGTTGCTCTGCCGCGCCCAGGGCGGGATTCGGTCAAAAAAGGGCGCAGTAGAACAGCGCCCCTACGCAAAAGGGAGCGTTCCGCCCTTGAACCACAAGAAGAGAAAGAGTATCGTGACGCGCGTGCCATCACAATCGACTGGTTGATCGGAGGCTACAGCCTCGCGTTCCTGGGCTGGTATTGGCTCGTCGCGTTCAACACCTATGACCGCTACCTGCACCCGTTGATTCCGCTGCTAATGCTGCTGGTGGCGCGCGCATTGATCGGCTTCTGGCGCTGGATCGGCGCACACCGTGTGACACTGGTTATCGCAACGGCCCTGTTGATTCTGCTTATGCTCCCAGGCATGATCACCGTTCTGCGTGGTGATGCGGCTATCGCCGGAGACCAGGGCCAGCACACCGGAATCAATACGCTGGCAGACTATCTCAACACGGCGCTTGCCGGGGAAACCGTCTACGATCACTGGCTCGGATGGGAACTCGCCTACTATCTCGGCCCCACGCCACAGGTCCACCTGCGCTACGTCGCGCAGCCTGAAGCACTGCCGGAGGATTACGCAGCACACCCCACACCGCCGCGTTATTTTGTCGTGCCATCACCGGGTCACGCGGCGCATTGGTTAGCGGCGTTGCACCACCCCGGCATCAGCACCACGCGCGTGTATTTCGATGAAACACACGGCTTCGTCGTTTACCAACTGAACGCCACGAATTACAACTAGGCAGCAAGACGGCTCTCCCTGTATATTCTGGATGGACTCACATCAACGGGAGAACACCATCATGCAACCACCCACCACGCTAGTCATCTTCGGGGCTACCGGCGATCTGACCGCCCGTAAGCTGATCCCGGCGTTATTCAACCAGTACCACAAAGGGCGCTTGCCCGATGAATTCACTATCGTCGGGATGTCGCGCACC
>CBEVZO010000454.1:0-4067 GCA_965554365.1 uncultured Anaerolineae bacterium | reverse complement strand
GCTGCAATCTGACGCGCGGAAATCTCAATTGACAACGGATGACCAGCGAGCAAGTCCACAAATTGTGCGAGTTCGGGCGCATCAGAAGCCAACGCAGCCCCGGCATAGGACATCAGCAATGTGCGGGCATCCGCCGCACTCAAGGCTTCGACCGGGTGCGGCGTCCAGGGACCAGCTGCCATTGAGGGATGTGTCAACAGCACCGGCACGCCAGAAGCACACATACGCACGAACCCCCGCGCAGCCTTGACATCTAACTGACCATCCAGGACCACCAGCGGACGCTGCTCGCCTAACGTGGCTTGCACCAACCCCACCGTCTCGTCCAGATTAGCATCAAAAGCTGGAACATCCAACCCATAGGCGCGCACCACACGCGTCACCAATGAGCGCATCGTGTCTTGCGCCACGTCCAGCCACAGCACACCACCGGGCAATTCGGCATATCCGGCAGCCAGCGACGCCGCCAACGTCGACTTACCGATCCCCGCTGCACCATACAACAGCACCGTCGTGCCAATTTTCAGTGATTTATGGATAGCATCACTATCAGCATCGCGGCCCACGAACTCCGCAGGCGGACGAACAGGCAAGTTTTGACTGCCATGAACCGGCGCACCGTAAGGCGAAAGAGGTTGTTGGTTCATCAGGACCACCATTCAAGAAGTTTACATTTTCAAACCGCTGGTGTGCAGTATAGCAGAACCCGCACACTTGCACTAGCAGGGCAAGCTGATACAAAATCGCCCGGTGAGTTATGTCAGGCACGGGGAATCTTGTTGGTGCTTGGAAGCAATAACATTTCACAGATCGCACACGAGAAGTCCAGGCCTTTAGGCTTGGGAGGAAAGTGCATCAGGATTGCTTGCAATCCTACCTGGAAATGCTATGCTTGCTAATGTGTACATGAATTCAAGCGGAACTAACGCAATGATTACCGCAGAAATCAAGCTCGTAACCACAGCAGGAGAAAAGACCGCCCTATTGGACTTGCTCAGGTGCGTCAATGTAGTGCGCAACCGGATCGCGCAAGCGGCATTTGACGCGCAGTGCTTTTCCAAGTTCCGGTTACAAAAGCTACTGTACCACGATTTGAGGCTTGAGTTCCCCGCCTTGACCGCTAACCACTTCATTCGTGCCTTGGCATCTGTTGCGGCGTCCTACAAAACAACTCGCGCACAGCGCACAGTGACACAGCCGATCCAGTTCCGCGATACGGCAGGGATCGAGCTTGATGATAAACTGTGGCGGTGGGCGGCTGACGGTACGATCTCGTTGTCCGTGAGCCAAGGGTATCGACCACATTTGCCGTATCGTGCGGGCCAGCGCCAGTTTGAACAGTTACAGCACGCGACCCACAGTGCGAAACTGGTCTACCGGCGCGGTGAGTTCTATCTGCAAATCGCGTGCAACGCGCCTGAAAAAGACGCGTACACGCCGGACGGTTTCTTAGGCGTTGATCTTGGCATTGTCAAGGTTGCGGTGGACAGCGACGGCGACGAATACAATGCCGCCATTGAACCACGTCGCCGTCAAATCAGTGACCATCGCACCCGCCTGCAACGATGCGGGACCAAGAGCGCCAAGCGCCGACTCAAACGTGTGGCGGGTCAACAGGCCCGGTTCCAACGTGATGTAAACCATGTGATCAGCAAGCGTCTGGTTGAGAAAGCGAAAGACACCCAACGCGGGATCGCCCTGGAAGACCTGACGGGCATCCGTAAACGCACCGGGCAACGGCTGCGGAAATCTCAACGTGCGCGACACTCCAATTGGTCGTTCCATCAACTGCGATTCTATGTCGAGTACAAAGCACAGCACACTGGCGTGCCGGTGGTGCTGGTCGATCCGCGTTACACCTCGCAACGCTGTTCGTCTTGCGGTCATGTCTCGAAAGCCAATCGCCCAAGCCAATCCGAGTTTCGCTGTGTGGCCTGCGGTTTTGAAGCTCATGCAGATCATAACGCTGCGGTGAACATTACTAGGGCGGCAGTCAGCCCGCCTATTGTAGCCGCCGCGCCGCCAGCAGCGTAGCGAGTTACAAGCCCAAGGCCTTTAGGCTTGGGTAGCTGACCACTGTTTAGTCTTCGTCCGGTGGAGGAACCGGCAAGTCCTCGACTGGCACATCGTGGTATTTTTTGCCCACGTCGATCAGCATCACCGGGATGCCATCGCGAATTGGATACTTGTACCCAGAATCCGCGCATACCAGCCAGCAGTCATGCACCAGTTCCAATGTACCGGGATCGTCCCCCTTGTCATCATAATGCACTGCTTCGGGGCAGCGCAGAATCTCCAGCAGTTCAGGATTAATTACATGTTCCGGAGCCGTACCGTCCGCCATAGCCATCCTCCCACAAACGAGTGTTTAGGTATTCTGTGGCGAGTATAGCCAGCCCCCGCATCAGCGTCAAGCACGCCGCGCTAGACGTTGGCATTTTTGTCACGATCAGGGGTAGACTAGGGGGTGTTGACATTCTCGCCTACGAACAAGGCAATTTCAAACACAAATGTCAACACGGCCTAAGCCAAGTTGACATTTCTGCCTGTAAACAGGACAATTTTTGAGAATTAGTGTCACACCTGTAATTGCCCTGTCCGTGCGCGTGACTGAAGGAACAGCCATGCCAACCGCCGCAATTCCGCACGGAACGATCTACTACACACCTACCAAACCCGACATCACGCGCTATCCACCGCTGATGTTGGTACACGGTGCAGGCGGTTCGCACCTGGATTGGCCGCCCACCTTACGCCGTTTGCCCGAAGCGCGCGTCATCGCGTTAGATTTACCCGGTCACGGGCGGTCCAGCGGCGACGGACACACAGACACGCGAGACTATGCGCAGGATGTGATCGCCCTGCTCGATGCGCTGGACATCGAACGCGCGATCATCGCGGGGCACAGCATGGGCGGAGCCATCGCCCAACAAATCGGCATTCACTGGCCGGATCGTGCGGCAGGGCTGATCCTGCTCGGCACAGGCAGCAAACTGCCCGTTGATCCAACACTCCCGCAGCGCATTGTGGATGAACCTACCGCCACCGCCGATTGGATCACCGCTTGGGCATGGAGCGCCAACGCGCCCGCCGATCTCAAGCGCCTGGGACGCGAACAATTACTCACCGTGCCGCCGGATGTATTGCAACGCGATTATCTGGCGTGTCAGACCTTTGACGTGCGCGACAAACTGGAACACATCACGGCCCCGACGCTGGTACTCGCGGCAACAGATGATCGCATGGTCAAGCTGAAATTCAGCATCACCCTGAGCGAACGTATTCCAACTGCCACCCTGGTGACAATTGACAATGCAGGGCATATGTTTCCGTTAGAGCAACCCCATATCGTTGTGTCTGCCATCCAACACTGGTTATCGGAGCAAACGTGGTGAAAGGACTTTTCCGACGGATGTTCAACTGGACTTTGCGCGCAGGCGGCAACCGGCTGTTCCGCACCGCTATGCGTATCGGCGGACGGTCAGCGGTTGATACTGCGCTGAGCGCCGCTGTCAGCGCCATGCCCGGTACAACTGAGCGCCTTTATACGCAAGTATTCAATGTCACGCCGCCCACTACCGTCTATCTCCGTGCGAGCCACTGCCGGGTGACAATACGCCCTACGCACGACAAAAAAGTCACACTCGAAGCCACCATGCAGCGCGCCTTTGGCGTGGAATTCGCTTCCGATCAGGATGAGGCTGGCGTGTATATTGTGGTGCGGCGCAAACCCATTGTTGGCACAGTTACACGGGCCGACCTGACCCTGATCGTGCCCCAAGAGACTCGCCTTGCGCTGCATCTCACCCCCGGCGACGTGATATTTGAAAGCGTTGAGGGGATGATCAACCTGTCATCTGATCGCATTTTCACACCCGCCGACATGACCCCCGCCCCACTGGATTAATGCTTTGCGCACTATTGAGGAGGCACACATGCCCCTGAAATTTGAAAAGCTCTCGTATCTAACCCAAACGCTGCGCGCCTACATTTACCGCGACTCTGTTCCGGTACAGTGGCGGATTAATGACCAGCTACCGGTAGGCCAAGCGATGCCCGCTGTTGCT
>CBEVZO010000453.1:0-4067 GCA_965554365.1 uncultured Anaerolineae bacterium | reverse complement strand
AGCCCGTAGGCCCTGGCTGAGGCTGGTCAGATCTCGGCTCATGCAAGCCGCACGACTCCAGTCGTGGTGGTAGCTGACACTCTGCCCCTGACCTCTACTCTATCCTAACGTATTTACAAAAGGTTGCAACTAGGTTAACACTGTATCCGCCATGAAAGCACTAGTGCCGCCCGCAAAATCACAAAAAATTCATAAAATATTGGCGCAGGAAACCCATAGCCTTGTGCTGTGGGAGGAATGCGCTCCTCCATATAGGGTCAGTGGGTAAGTGTGGGGCACTTCGAGTTACCTCAAGGTGTGCCCCGAACCTTCTCGGCTACCTGCCGGTAAGGTCTTCCTCGCCCATGTTATGGAACGGTTTTCGCAAGTAGCACTGGTTTAGACCCTCAACCTGTTTAACTACTTGCCGCAGAGTCCGGAGCTGGAAGGGTCACCCCGGAGTGCCTATGTATTCGCTCCTAACGTAGTCGTTGCCCTTCGGCATGACTGAGGCTGGTCAACGTGGGCTTGCTTTCACAAGCCCCCGGCCTTGTGCCGGGGGTCGTTGACGATTCCTTCCGTCAAGCGCCACGCTAGTATCTACCCACGCAGCGTGGCTACACATCACAGACGTGTTGTACCACATTCAAAGCCAAACGCGCAACGCCGCGTTCAACTCCCTAAACCCCAAAAACTGCATAGAGTATCCACCGGGGGTGTGGTATAATCAACTCGACATACAGCGATGCAACATCGCACAATTTAGTATACACTTGCAATGGTTATAGCCATTGCACGTCTTTGTTCACGCGGCGTGCGTGTAAATCGAAACAAACCCCAACGGGAAAGGAGTACGCCTCATGGCGAAATCGCGGACCGAATTGATGCATGATCGTTTGCGCGATCTCCAGGCTGTCACACCGGATATTGAAGCCTCGGCGATGGTCAGTGTGGACGGGTTGATTATGGCGTCTTCGTTGCCTGCGGGGGTCGAGGAGGATCGCGTATCGGCAATGTCTGCTGCCATGATATCGCTCGGTGAACGCATCGCAAGCGAGCTAGGGCGCGGGTTGTTGGATCAGGTATATGTACGCGGGAATAATGGTTACGTGATCCTGATGTCGATCGGGGAAGAAGCCGTGCTGACCGCGTTAGTACACAAAAAAGCCAAGTTGGGGCTGGTATTTCTGGACATGAAACGCGCTGCCAGTGATCTCGAGAAGCTGGTCTAGAAGCGCCTATTTTACGCGCGACCATCCGCAAAACAAACCATTGGCGGCGGGGAGTGAGGCATACACTGCCTAATCTCCCCGCCTCTCTTTTTGTACAGCTAGCTACAGGACAGCACACAATGCCCAAGTACATCTTCTGCACAGGTGGCGTCGTCAGTTCAGTCGGCAAGGGCGTCACCGCTGCCGCCATAGGTCGCTTGCTCAAAGCGCGCGGCATCACCGTCGCGATTCAAAAACTGGACCCCTACCTGAACGTCGATCCGGGAACCATGAGTCCCTACCAACACGGGGAGGTGTTTGTCACCGCTGACGGTGCGGAAACAGACCTCGACCTCGGTCACTACGAACGCTTCATCGACAATAATCTAGACCAGACGTGCAACGTCACCACCGGGCAAATCTACGCTGAGGTCATCAGCAAAGAACGCCGGGGGGACTATCTCGGCGGCACAATCCAAGTTATCCCACACATCACCAACGAGATCAAACGTCGGATTGCGATGGTCGGTCAGAAAAACGACGCTGAGGTCGTGATTGTAGAGGTCGGTGGCACGGTGGGGGATATCGAGGGCCAACCATTCTTTGAAGCTGTGCGTCAACTACGCGCCGACGTGGGACGCGAACACACGATGTATGTGCATGTCACGTTCCTGCCACATATTGGCGCAACGGGCGAACTGAAAACCAAACCCACTCAGCACAGCGTGCGCGAACTGCGCGGCATCGGTATTCAGCCGCAGGTGATCATCGCACGCACGGATCACCCGGTCAGCCAGGATATTATCGAGAAGATCGCGCTGTTCTGTGACGTAGAACCGCGTGCGGTGATCCCACTGGAAACCACTGATAACATCTATGATGTACCGCTGGTGCTAGAAGACCTCGGATTGGGCGATTTTGTCGTTGAGCAGCTGGGGTTGGAAGTCAGCACACCGCCGGACCTCAGCAATTGGAGCGATCTGGTCGTGCAGATGCGCGAAGTCACCACGCCGGTGCGCGTGGCCCTGGCGGGCAAGTATGTCGAACTGCGCGACGCGTACATGAGCGTCAAGGAAGCACTCACACACGCCGCTGTGTTCCACAACCGCAAACTTGAAATCGAGTGGGTGTATTCCGGTGATCTCGAAAAAGGCAAAGGCTGGGATGTACTGGAAACCGTACATGGCATTGTCGTGCCGGGTGGCTTCGGCTACCGAGGCATTGAAGGCAAGATACTCGCGGCAGAGTTTGCCCGCACGCGCGGCGTCCCGTACCTGGGGCTGTGCCTGGGAATGCAGGTGATGACGATTGAATTTGCGCGCAACGTGCTGGGCTTAGAAGACGCAAACAGCAGCGAATTCGATACCGGGTGCGAGCATCCCGTCATCGACCTGATGCCGGATCAACACCATGTGTCAGACCTGGGCGGCACAATGCGCCTCGGTTCCTATCCGTGCGTGCTGGCTCCCGGCTCCAAGTCGGCAGCGGCTTACCAAACCGACACGGTCAGCGAGCGCCATCGTCACCGCTTTGAGTTCAATAACCGCTACCGTGCCACCTTCGAAGCAGCAGGGGCACGTTTTACCGGTCTCAGCCCTGATGAGCGGCTGGTCGAGATCATGGAAATTGACAGCCACCCCTTCATGGTCGGCAGCCAATTCCATCCCGAATTCCAGAGCCGCCCCAATCGCCCGCACCCACTATTCCGTGACTTCATCCAGGCAACAATCGACCACACCGCACAGGCTACCGAGCAGCCGAAAGCGGAACCTGCGCCCACTACTCCCGCTACTGATGAAAACGAGGGGTCGTCGTAATGTCGTTACGCGCGTTTGTTCAAGCCATGCCCAAAGCGGAACTCCATGTGCATTTAGAAGGCAGTGTCCAGCCGCAAACCCTGCTCAATCTGGCTGCCAAAAACGGCGTCACGCTGCCCGCAACGAATGTCGCCGGGCTGCGGGACTGGTATACCTTCCGCGACTTTGATCACTTCATCGAAATCTACTTTCAGATCTGCGCCTGTTTGCAGACCCCGGATGATTTCACGCGCATCACATATGAGTATGGGCGCACGATGGCAGAACACAACATCCGCTATGCCGAGGTCACATGGACTCCCGCCTCGCACGTCAACGCGCAGCTGCCATTCGCGGCGCTGTTGGCAGGTGTCAATGCTGGACGCGCGCAGGCCGAACGCGAGTGGGACGTGCGGATGCAGTGGATTCTTGACATCTCGCGTAACCAACCACAGACCGCCCCTGATGTTGTGCGGTGGATCACATCACCGGCAGCGCGTGAAGGGCATGTCGTGGCGTTGGGCTTAGGTGGCCCAGAAGTCGGGTGGCCGCCGGAGATGTACGAGGTGGCGTTCCACAAGGCGCTTGAGCAGGGTTTGCGCAGTAACCCTCATGCGGGCGAAACCGTAGGCCCAAAGAGCGTATGGGGCGCGCTACGGGCGTTGCGAGCAGAACGTATTGGGCACGGCGTGCGTGCCGTCGAAGACCCAACACTGGTCGATCATCTGGTAACGCAGCAGATTCCGCTGGAAGTGAACCCCACCAGCAACTTATGCCTGGGCGTGTATCCCGACTATGCCGTACACCCCCTGCGTGCGTTGATCGAAGCAGGCGCGTGCGTGACGATCAACACTGACGATCCGCCGTTGTTTAACACCACACTGACCGACGAATATCAACACGCAGTCGATGGCTGCGGGTTGAGCGTTGATCAACTGGTACAGGCCGCGCTCAATGCAGTGCGCGTCGCGCATCTGCCCGAAAACGAAAAATCTACGTTGCTCGCGGAATTCCAGACAGCGTATGCTCAACTGCGTGCGCAGTATGCCGTGTAGTACGTGTTACGAGGTGCAACATGAAC
>CBEVZO010000452.1:0-4068 GCA_965554365.1 uncultured Anaerolineae bacterium | reverse complement strand
CCAGCACGCGCACCCGCGTCAGTTTTGAGGCAGGGATGGCGCAGCTTGGCGGTCACGCTGAGTTCATTGACTCGACCACCACGCAAATCAAGCACGGCGACACGGGTAAGGAAATCGGTGAGATCATCGGGCGCTACTGTGATGGTATCGCGATCCGTGAATGCACATGGGGCGTCGGCAATGACTACATTCGCGGTGTAGCGAAGGCCAGCCGCGTACCGATTCTTAATATGCAGTGCGATCATTTTCATCCGTTCCAGGCGCTGGCCGACATGCTGACGATCTTCGAGCGTTTCGGGCGCGACCCGCGTGGCAAGACGTTGAATGTGTCATATGCCTACGCATCGAGTTATCAGAAGCCGATGTCGGCCCCACAGAGCTTGATCATGCTGGCGTCGCGCTACGGGATGAACGTGCGCCTGACGCGTCCGCCGGAATTCAAGATCATGCCGGAATACGAAGAACAGGCGCGGGAAAACGCGCGGAAGTCCGGTGGCAGCTTCGAAGTGCTGGACGATTTCGACGCCGGGTTCAAGGGCGCGGACGTGGTCTACCCCAAGAGCTGGGGCGCGATGTTGACCACCACCGACGACGACGAATCCGCCAAGATCGCAGGGCAATACAAGGACTGGATCGCTGACGAACGTCGCATGGCGCTGACCAACAATGGCTACTACATGCACTGCCTGCCCGCCGACCGCAACATCGAAGTGACGGACGCAGTGATCGATGGCCCGCAGAGCGTGGTCTATGACGAAGCGGAAAACCGCTTGCATGTGCAGAAAGCAGTGATGGCGCTCACGATGCGCTAAGCATGGCAGTGCGCAAACTGCATGTGGTGCGTGTAAGCTGATATCATAAGCCGATCAACCGTTTGCAGCATCGGGATGATCGGCTTTGGCATCTTGTGTGATCGTTATGCAATGCTAAAAAGACCTATTCAAGACATTTTTTGAGACGAAAGGAATGGCACTATGCCTTCAGCAAAAACCGCAGTGATCGCCATTGGCGGCAACTCACTGATCAAAGATAAGACTAAACCCGGTGTAGAACACCAGTGGGATGCGGTTATCGAAACCGCGCGTCATATCGTGGACATGATCGAGGCCGGTTGGCGCGTCGTGGTCACGCATGGCAACGGCCCCCAGGTCGGGTTCATCCTGCGCCGCAACGAGTTAGCCGCGCAGTCCGAAGGAATGCACACCACGCCGATGGATGTGATCGGCGCAGACACACAGGGCAGCATCGGGTATATGTTGCAGCAGGGACTCGATAACCAACTGCGCAAAAGCGGCATCCGGCGCAGCGTGGTCACAGTCGTGACGCAGATGCTCGTGGATCGCGACGATCCCGCATTCGAGAAACCCACCAAGCCGATTGGCACATTCATGACGCAGAAAGAAGCGCAGCCGTTTATTGACGACGGTTGGGACGTGGTGGAGGACTCTGGGCGCGGCTACCGTCGCGTGGTGGCGTCGCCCATGCCGACTGAAATCATCGAGTTGGATGCGATCAACACACTGGTAGAGCGCAACTTTGTAGTGATCTGCGCGGGCGGCGGTGGCATTCCGGTGATCCGCAACGAGCGCGGCAACCTGCGCGGCGTGAACGCGGTCATCGACAAGGATCGCGCGACCAGCTTGCTCTCGGTTGGCTTGAAAGCAGACCTGTTCGTGGTCTCGACGGCGGTGGAAAAAGTGTCACTGAATTTCGGGAAGCCGGATCAAAAAGACCTCGATCAGATGACGCTGGCAGAAGCCAAACAGTATATGGCAGACGGGCATTTCGCGCCGGGCAGCATGTATCCCAAGATCGAAGCAGTGGTTGATTTTCTTGAGCGCGGCGGCCCGAAGGCCATTATCACCAATCCAGACAATATCGCGCGGGCGCTGGCCGGTGAAGCCGGCACGGTGATTGTGCCCGGCACATAAGGACGCACCATGTTTGTTTCTGAACTGCAATGTGTGATCTGTGGGCGTACCTATGCGCCTGCTGACGTAGCGTACACCTGCCCCGCCTGCGGGCAGGTGGGCACGCTGGATGTGTTATACGACGTGGACGCGCTGAAGA
The DNA here is from genome assembly GCA_965554365.1 of uncultured Anaerolineae bacterium. GTDB lineage: Bacteria > Chloroflexota > Anaerolineae > Aggregatilineales > Aggregatilineaceae > CAYRNY01. The sequence continues at coordinate 1,998 of CBEVZO010000452.1, read as the reverse complement.
ATGCCGTCAGCCGTGCAGATGTCGCAGCGAGCAAGGACCTGACCTTGTGGCGTTACCGCCCGCTCATGCCGCTGGTGGATGATGCGATTGTGCCGCCGCTGGCTGTGGGGGGTACGCCGCTATACGAGACGCCGCGCCTGTCCGCAGACCTGGGTTTGGCGCAAACGTGGGTCAAGGACGATGGGCGGAACCCAACTGGATCGCTCAAAGATCGCGCCAGTGCGTTGATTGTGGCGCGGGCGATGGCGGAGGGCGTCGAAGTGGTGACCACCGCCAGTACGGGCAACGCGGCGGCGGCGCTTGCCGGTCTTGCCGCCAGCGTCGGATTGACCGCTGCGATCTTTGTGCCCGCTTCCGCGCCGGAAGCGAAGATCGCTCAATTGCTGATCTATGGCGCGAAGGTGTTGCTGGTCCAGGGCAACTACGACAACGCGTTCGATCTCGCGGTTGAAGCTGCCGAGCGTTATGGGTGGTACAACCGCAACACTGGCATGAATCCCTATACGATAGAAGGCAAGAAAACCGTCGCTTTCGAGATTGCCGAGCAGCTGAACTGGCAAATGCCGGATGTGGTGGCGGTCAGTGTGGGTGATGGCAACATTATCAGCGGCGTGCATAAAGGTTTCCGCGATCTGTTCAATCTGGGCTGGATCGATCGGGTTCCGCGTTTGCTCGGTGTGCAGGCAGCAGGCAGTGCGGCGTGCTACCAGGTGTGGAAAGCGGGTAGTGATCCGGCGACGATGGAGCCGATCAACGCGCAGACTGTCGCAGATAGCATCGCGGCAGACCTGCCCCGCGACCGCGTGAAAGCGGTGCGTGCCGTGCGTGAAACTGGCGGTGCGTTTGTGTCTGTGCCGGATGACGCGATTCTAGACGGTATTCCCAAGCTAGCGCGCTTGACGGGTGTCTTCGCGGAACCGGCGGCAGCGTCAGTATATGCGGGTGTACGTGCAGCGTTGGACGAGGGTCATATCCAATCAGACGAACGTGTGGTGCTGTTGGTGACGGGCAACGGGTTGAAGGACATCAAGAGCGCGATGCGTGTTGCGGGGGCAGGGTACTTGATCAAGCCCGACATCGAAGAAGTTGAGCAGGCGCGTGGAGCACTGAATCTGCCGTCGCTGATGTAGCGCACGCCTGTTTTGTCAGGGTCGTATTTGAGTTACAATTGACTCAGATACTTTGGGTTTGTGGGAGGACGTATGAGTTCAAAACCCGTGATTTCCGTGATTGCGCCGGTATATAACGAGGAAGGCAACCTGGCGCGACTGTATCAGCGCGTGTCTGAGGTGCTGGACTCGACCGGGGATACGTGGGAACTGGTGCTGATCAACGATGGTAGCTATGACGGTTCGGCGGAGATGATGCGCGAGATGTCGCAGCGTGATCCTCGTGTGCGCGTAGTGAACTTCGCTCGTAATTTCGGACACCAGAACGCAGTCACGGCAGGGATGGATTACGCACGCGGCGATACGGTGATTGTTATCGATGCCGACCTGCAAGACCCACCCGAAGTGATGCTGCAACTGCTGGATAAATGGCGCGAAGGCTATCATGTGGAGTATGCCGTGCGCTCTGAACGCAAAGGCGAAACGTGGTTCAAAAAGATCACCGCCAAGCTGATTTATCGCATGATCTACCGCATCACGGTTGTCGATATCCCGGTCGTTACGGGTGACTTCCGGCTGATGGACCGGCGGGTTGTGGACGCGGTGAATACTATGCGCGAGCTTAACCGTTTCATTCGGGTTATGACCAGTTGGGTTGGCTTCAAGCAAACGGGTGTCGAATACAAACGCGCTGCTCGTTTTTCTGGCGAAACAAAGTACCCGTTCAAAAAAATGCTCAAGTTCGCCACGGATGCCATCACCAGCTTTTCTTATTTCCCACTGCAATTGGCGATGTACATCGGCTTCATATCTGCGGGGATCAGTATTTTTGCCATCCCCGTTGTGGTGGCGATGCGTCTCGCCGGGTCGCAGGCTTTTTTTGGGCAGG
>CBEVZO010000451.1:0-4086 GCA_965554365.1 uncultured Anaerolineae bacterium | reverse complement strand
TCCGGTCCGCAACTGTTCCGCCAGCTGGTTCATCACGTTGATAATCTCTTTGAACTCTGTGCTGGCAGCCTCGAAACGCGCGGAGGCATCCATCACCAGTTCATAGTCAACAGAAAATTCAGCGCCCATAGTCCTTCCTTTTCCGCGTGCCAACCGGGGCACGACAGGTGGTTAGCTGTTCGTGATGCCGTTGATCTGCTGCATCGCTTCCTGCACCATCTGCATCGTTTGGTTGAGTGACTGGATAAACGCGAGCATCTGTTCGCGTGTTTGATCCAGCTCCGTGAGCATTTGGCGCGAATCCTCAAAGAACGCCTCCGCACCTTCACCAATCCAGCCGCCATTTTCCAGCGGCGCGATCACGTTACGCAGTTCAGCCGCTTGATTTTCGGCGCGCTGCACCTGCTGGTTCATGGCATTGAGGGCCTCTTCGACGCCTCCGGATATAAAATCAAAGATTGACATTGTGTGTCCTCTCTACGCCTAGCCGGGCATCTTCGACTGGATATCACTGTCGCCATCGGTGAACTCGCCAACTGTTTCACCGAGCAACCCGGCGGCCATCTCGAAGATATCCGCGAATTCCTGGATGATGCCCGCATCGCGGTTGAGCAGGTCGTTGAACATGTCGCCACATTCACCCTGGAACCCGCCGCCTTCAAACTGCTGCATGATCTGCTGCATCCCGGCGATAGCGTCCATATATTGCTGTGCGCTTTCCCGGAACTGGCCTAGCGATTGTTCCAGGTTCGCAAATTTCAAAAAGACATCCATGATTTACACTCCGTGTTTCTCTGTAACGATCATGCGCGACGCGCCGGGCTTACTCCTGCAGGAACAGCCCCGCTGCTTGCTGATCGACTTCTTGAACGGCTTGCATGATGCGCTGGAGTTTTTGTTCCAGCGACGTGAACTCTTGCAGGATTTCGTTGGCGCGCCGGGTGGCGATATCCTGGAACCACGCCATAAACATCTGCGCAGCCAATCCTTCCCAGTTATCCGCCATATCCATGACCGTACCGGTCAGGGTGTTCAGCGCGCTCTGCGCATCGCCGTTCATGGCGCTAATGCGGCCCATCGCCTGTTGGATCGCGTCATAGTCTGCGCGTAGTCGTGCCATGAGATTCCTCCTTGTGCGAGTCCGCTAGGCTGCCGACGAGAACGCCGTGAGCGCCTCGCCCGCGAGCTGCTGCCATTTGCCTTGAAGCGCCATATCAATGGCCTGCACAATTTCGATGATCATGCGCAGGAAATCACCGATGATCCCTAATAGCTCGATCACCGCACTGAGCGCCGGTTTGATTGATTCATACAGCGAGATCACCGGGCCGGTCACGACTGCCGCACCGGGAATCGCCGATGCAACGCCCAGGGCAACCTCTACCACGTCGCAGACCGTTTTGATCGTGTCCATCGTGTCCGATACATCCACGACGAAGCGCGCGACATCCATCAAGGTGTCGTACACCATTCCAAATTCTTCCATGGTTTACCTTCCCTTTAAGCTATTAGCAGTTAGCTTTTAGCAGTTAGCTAAAACCCTAGCCCTTGAATTCCCCCATTCGAGAGAGGAAATGCATGGTCAGCGCAGGTTTTTGCTCACAGCTTAGCGCTACATGCTAACGGCTGTTTGTTTAGAACCAGTTCAACGGGTTCAGCGCTTCGAGGGCTTCGATGATCGCCTGAATCGCGTCAATGACCGCGTTCAGCGCGCCCAGGAACGCATCAATGAACTGTAGGATAACGCCCAGTTCCTTGATGATCGCGTCTTGAATCATCCCGGTGAACATCTGCGCGGCATTGCCTGTCCAGCCCACAGCGCTAAAGATCGGCTCACAGATGGCTGCAACAGCTTCGTTGATCAGCCGGTTGACATTGAGCCACTCTTGAATCTGATCCGTAAATTCCATCAATTCGTCAAGCGGTGCGCTTAAAACACCCATAGTGTGTGTCCTCCCTTGGTCGTTGCCAGCATCAACTGCTGAAACGGCTGCGCGCTTCAGTATCACCGTCGCGCAGATCAACGAGTGCGCCCATCAGGTCCAGCGCGAGTTCTTCGTACAGCGCTTGCTGTCGCCGGAGATAGGGCGAGATGGTGTCACGGAGTTGTTCGGCCCACATGCGGCCCTGGCGATTGACCAGCCCGCCGTCTTCGATCTTCGCAGCCGCGAGATTACACGCCTTGACCATCTCTTCTAGCATGGTCTCCATATTGCGCGCCTGCTGGATCAACTCCTCCATTGCGTCATAGTCCATGCGTACATCAGCCATGGTTTACTCCTTGTGCTACGTGGCGTTAGTGGTGGCGCAGTTAGAGCGGTGATTTCGCCACTGACAGAATACGGGCGATGCCGTCCTCAATGGTCTGCGCGACTTTGTCTACGCCGTCCGCCGAGGTCAGCAGGTTCTCGACGATCTTCCTGGCTTCCGGCGCTAACAGCGTGTCAAGCTCATCGAAAAAGGCCTCCGCGCCTAAGCCGATCCAGGCATGACCCCGCATGTTTTCGGCGGTTGCCATGAAGCGCTCCAGAGATTCGCCCAATGCATCGGCCTGCTGCCGAAACAACTGGGAGACCTCTTGCAGAACTTCACTGTTGGCTTGAAACAGGTCCATTCAACAATCCTTTCTCATCACTACAAACGGAACTTTCGGACGATTAGTCGTGCTGCGAACGGTGGGGAACACCACACCCGCGTGGCTGCCGGTGTGGTGGGGTGATTGTGGTAAGCGGTTTACCCCTCCCCCTGGCCCCCTCCCCGCAGGCGGAGAGGGGGGGGAATCGGTTGTGTTGTCTTCTCCCCCTCTCCACGCGTGGGACGCGACGTGTCGCGCGGGGGCACGGGGTGAGGTTAGGTTTTGCGCGTTATGGCTGAACGCCAACTACTGACAGCTTACTCGCTATTTCTCGCCGTCGATGCTGTCATCGATATCAGCGGCGATATCGGCTATCACAGTCTGCGTGTCTGCCACAAAGGGCAGCACCTTATCGCGCACCTGCGCCAGCCATTGCGCGCCCTGGTCGCCTTCTAACGCGCCAGACTTGAACAGCGCGACGACCTCATGCAGCGCGGCGGCCATGTCGTCCATCTGTGCCATTGCGTCGCCTAACGTCTGTTGCAGCGCGTTGAGTTCTTGCGCCACAACACCCGGCACGGCATCGGGCCGCGCGTCGTGTGGAGCCTCAGAAGGTGAGGTGGTCGAGTTGGTCGGCGGCATCATCATGTCCTTGCTCGCGCAGAAACTTCTGGAACGCGCGCTTCATCTCGTCAGGGTCCTGGTTTTGCAGCTTTTTAATGTGCGCTTTGAGCTTGTCGCGGGCGGCTTCAATCTTGGGCATACCGGTGTGCAGTTGCTCTAGCGCGGGGCCGATGCCGATCATGCGCTCAAGGAATTCGCTTAGCGCCGCCCCTGCCCCGATCATGCCTTCCCGCAGCTTGACCACACGCGGCAGGAGATCGTCTTCCACACGGGCGAGGATGCGCTCGGCATCCGGGCCACGCCACGCAGTACTGCGCAGCGCCTCAAGCTGCTGTTCCAGGCGTGTCACGAGTGCCTCAGCGCACGCGGCCTGCGCGTTGAAGTGATCAATTATCGCTTGCAGCTTGTCGGTATCGATCTGAAACGAGTGTGTCATATATTATGCGTCTCGCCCACGCACCGCCGCCCGTATGCTGTGTGCTTTTCGGCGGTGGGGGAATAGTTGTACTCGGTCGAGGTGTGCCGTACAGTCCATCGCGCGCGGCCTTGATACAACTGTAAACTCGTAGCTAAACGATCACAGAAGCGCGCGGCAACCAAAGCGGTGTATGACCCGCTAAAATCAGTGTAGGCAACCGCCAGATGTTTGTCAAGCGGTCGCCCGTGAGGGAAATAAAAACTGGATTAAAGGTCGTAAAAAAAGACTAAAAATCGGGGGAGATATACTACTCAGGCGGCTGAAGTCCGACAAAGAAACGGTACAGCAGCGCCAAGACTAATGCCTCAACGCTGCTGCAAAAAGGAGAAAAACCGTGTGAATAGAGTACTTGCTGTGGCAAGTTTTGGCTATTGAATCTGCACGTCTACGCTGCTGGAAATTGTGCGGC
>CBEVZO010000450.1:0-4101 GCA_965554365.1 uncultured Anaerolineae bacterium | reverse complement strand
ACGATGTTGTCAGCGTCGAAGTCCGGGCTGTTCGCGTTGTTGCCGTCGGCGTCGAGTGTCAGTTCCATACTGATCGCGATCAGATCGTCGTAGGTCCAGCCTTCTTCGGGGATCGGAATACCGGCTTCTGCGAACTTGTCGGTATTTACATAGTAGGTGACGGTGGCGAAGTCTTTTGTGAAAGCGTATACGCCGCCATCTACCACGCCCACGTCCCACACGGTCGACGCAAACATATCCGCACTGAAGTCTTCGTCGGCTTCGATATATGGCGTCAGATCGAGGAATCCGCCTTCTTCGGCCAACGCACGACGGCGCAGCACCAATTCACCGGTCTGGATCACGTCCGGCGCAGTGCCCGCTGCCATCTGCACCAAAATCGCCGGATCAGCGGCGTTTTCGGCGGGTTCAACTTCAACGACGATACCGGTTTCTTCGGTAAAAGCATTGAGGACGTTAACCGTGCGCTCAAGGCCATCCGCTGTGTCCCAGGTCGAGAACCGCAGCGTGACTTCATCCTGCGCCGCAACGTTACTACCCCCGGTGACAGAGATCACCACAAACGCGGCGATCCACACCAGGGCCATGACTACGAGCAATGACTTACGAGTAGACATTGTTTCACCTTTCTTGAAATTCAGAAACTTTAGTACGACACGAAATAGGTATTGGTTGATCTTAGATGATACGCGCAACCCCTTTCACCTAAACCTAATTGCACCGTTAAATATCGGGACTTATCCCGCCCAAAAACAAGATTACGTTGGCGCTGATCTAGATGCGCCTCAGGATGAGACCGCACGATGGTGTGCGCCACACGATTCGCGCACCACCAGAGTGGTCTCAATGATGACCTGACATTGCGGAGGTGGGTTGTTGTTGATCAGATCGATAAGCAACTGCCCAGCTAACCGGCCATGTTTTATAAATTGTCTGTTGACTGTGGTTAGCGGAGGGTCGGTGAAATCCGACAGGTGCAGATCGTCATACCCCACCACTGCGATATCGTCGGGAATGCGCAATCCGTGTTCTTTGATCGCTTTCATCGCGCCAATCGCCATGTCGTCGTTCATAGCAAACAACGCGGAGGGCATCGGCCCGCCGTCTTCCAACAACGCGTTCATCATGGCGTAACTCGTTTCAGGATCACGATCACCGAAACGCACCAAACGCTCATCATACACCAGCCCGAAATCCTCCAGTGCGTCACGAAACGCTCCCAGACGTTGGGCCACCTGATTGTTGGCTTTAATCGGCGCGTAGGTGATGCATGCAATCCGCTTGTGTCCCAGACGCGCCAGATGTGCCACGCTTTTACGCACACCGCCCAAATCGTCGGCGCTCACTGAACACACCGTGTCGTTGAGGTAGTCCAGTGAGACGATGGGAAAGCCGTTTTCCGCCATCGTCGTAATTTCAGCGTCGTCGGCGCGCGGATTGGACAACACCATCCCAGCAATTTCCCTACCGCGCATGAGGCGCACGTAGGCGTCCTCAGCGTGTATGTCTTCGATAATCTCAATCAGAATGCGGAAACCGTGCTGTTGAGCAACTTGAGTTAACCCAGCGATGACGCTGGGAATGTAGGTGTTCACGAAAACGTGTGTGTGGGGATGAAAGAGAATTAAACCGATGTTGTTGCTGCGTCCACTCGCCAGCGCCCGCGCTAAGACGTCCGGGACATAGTTCAAATCGCGCGCTGCCTTGAGTACACGACGTCGCGTCTCTGCACTGATGTTCGCGGAGGCCACGTTGTTGAGTACCAACGATACGGTGGTGCGTGAAACGCCTGCACGTTCGGCTACATGCTGACTGGTAATTCTTTTCTTAGTCATTAGGCAATCGTATCTCAAAATTTCAAGTAACGCGCGTTAGTAACACGCGTTAGTACAATAGCATTGTTTCATTTTATTGTCAATGAAGGTAGGTGATAGAATCACACGATGAAGTCAAAAGTCGAGGGAAAGCGTATCATGTCGCATCTCTTCGCTTGCCGGTTTTTCGCCTCAAACACAGTGCCATCTCTATTGTCAACATTGTCAACTGAAGTCATGCGATGTTTGTGGTTGATCGCTAAACATCTAGCTGCTCACGCAAAAGCGCATGACTTCAGTCGGTCCTCAAGACTCCGCGCCCCTTAAAACACCGGCTCAATCAGTGTGTAGATCACGACACTGAGTAGTCCCGTCGCGGGGATCGTCAGCAGCCACGACAGCACAATGTTATTCACCACGCCCCAGCGCACTTTTTGCACCCGCTCCGCACTGCCCGCACCGACAATCGCCGAACTTACCACATGCGTGGTGCTTACCGGGCCACCCAGCAGTGCCGCGCCCAAAATCACCGCGCCCGACGCTGCCTGCGCGCTGAATCCGTGAATCGGGCGCACGCGATAAAACTTCCCACCCAACGTCTTGATCAAACTCCACCCACCAAACAACGTACCCAGCGCAATCGCCCCTGCACTAGACAAGATAACCCACAACGGTATTTCAAATGTCACCAGATCGCCGGTTGCCACCAACCCCAGCGTGATAATGCCCATCGTCTTTTGCGCATCATTCGATCCATGCGCCATCGCCAGTGTCGCTGACGACACCAACTGCCCACGCTGAAACCAAATATTGATGTGCGGTGTCGCTGCCCGCCCCAGAAAAAACAGTAGCTTGATCATCACATAGCCCCCAACCATACCAATGATGGGCGAGAAAAACAGCGCGACCAACACTTTCGTCAACCCCGTCCATACCAGTGCATCAAACCCTACCCCGCCCCACACCGCGCCAATAATGCCCCCAATCAGTGCGTGTGATGTGCTAGACGGAATACCAAACACCAATGTAATCACATTCCAGGCAATTGCCGCCAACAGGGCCGCATACACCACCGGTAGCGTCACTGCTTCTTCCGCAACCACCTCGTGCCCAATCGTCGTTGCCACCGCGACCCCAAACACCAACGGTCCAAGACCATTAGCAATCGCGGCCACCCATAATGCCCGACGGGGCCGCAGTGCGCGCGTCGAAATAACTGTCGCCACCACATTCGATGAATCATGCAGCCCATTGAAAAAATCGAATGTCAGTGCAATTGCCACAAACACTACTGCTTCTATCGACATTCAGCATCAAACCTTTTCTATATGTCAAATTCACAAAAATCGGTTAAAATGATTTTACTTGCTTTAAATAAATTTTCCAATTCCGAGGACTGGACCATGATTGATCGTCTACTACGTGCTATCAAAACCTTCCCGCAAGTCATGCGTGAACGCTTTTCGCGCAAGCCCAATCGCTTCATTGAATATCTTCATCAGCAAGCGGTACTTGGCGTTGAAGCCACCGAAGCACTGACAGACTACATGAATAAGCCCAACAAGAAGAATGCGCAGCGTGTTCGTCAACTTGAGAAAGATGCCGACGAAGTACGCCGGATTCTCGTGGATGAGTTGAATCGCACCTTTGTCACCCCCATCGACCGCGAAGACCTCTATGCCCTCTCCCGTGCTATAGACGACATTCTCGACGATACATGGTTCACAATCAACGAAATAGATATTCTAGAGGTAGCACCCAACGAACATTTGCAAGAAATGGCGCAGCGTCTACGTCGGGGGGCGGAAGAGATCAAACTCGCCATTGATCGACTGGAACGACATCCTGGCGTGGCGAGTACGCACGCCATTCGCGCACGCGGGATCAAAAACGATCTCGAAACACTCTACGCTAAAGCGTTGGCGGACCTGTTCCGTAAGCCGAAAGACCTGGAAAATGTGATCACCATGCTCAAACTACGCGAAATCTACCGTCACCTGTTTCACGCGGGGGGACGCATCGGAGACGCCGCTGATATCATTGACGATGTAGTGGTTAAGTTCTTCTAATAGACTCTATCGGCAATAATGAAACGGTGAGTAGTAGACGCTAATCCCCTACCCAGAAGCTCTGAACTAGGCGGTCAGCGGATGGTCAATGCGCAGGTTGTGCAAGCCGCAAGCGGTCTCCATCACGACGTCATCAAAGTCTTGCTTGAGATTGCGGAACACATGCTGCACAATGCGGAACACTTTCACGCCGCCAATACTGTGTTCGACCCCGATCC
>CBEVZO010000449.1:0-4110 GCA_965554365.1 uncultured Anaerolineae bacterium | reverse complement strand
CGCCCGCAGCCCCATCATGCCGCAACACCATCAGGAAATGATCGCCCCACGCGCGCCAGCCCTGCCGCCCACGCATCTCGCGCTCCTGATCCAACCGCGCCGCGAACTCCTCCGCCCGCTCGCGATACAGATCAACCATATGCACCGGCGGCAGCAACAGCGGGAACGCGATCACCGACTCGACAGTGAAATGCGGCGCAAAATGCTGTGCGAACGCGTCCGGCTGATAAAACGTCACCGGAGCCTGCACGCCGCCGGTCCCGGCACGACCCTCGCGCCATGTGCCACCGCGCTTCATCGTCTTGCCCGGCTTGAAACGCCGCAGATTGTGCCGGATTTCGAACCAGCAATGGCGGCTCATCACCGTCGCGACGAACGGCGCACCGGGCACAAGCAGATCGTGCAGTGCCTCCGCGAGTTTGTCCAACTGCGGCTCGGTGTTCAGAGCGCCCAGGCTGGCAAACGCGCCATCATACGGCCCGCGATCACTGATCGTGCCCAGATGCGCAGCGGGCAGCGTCTTGAACGTGACCCGGTCTTTGACACCAAACGCCGCCACCTTAGTTTGCGCCTGACGCACCATCCCCGAACTGACATCCACGCCCAACACCTGATAACCCGCCTGCGCGAGCGTCAGTGTCTCGATGCCCGTGCCGCAGCCCAGATCGATCACCGCGCCCTCATCCGGCAGCAGATCGCGCAACAGCGCTATGTGTTCCTCGCGCAGCCACGTCAGCAGCGTATGCCCCGGATGACTGCCCGATGGCGGACCCGACTGCAAATCATAATGTTGCGCCGCCGCGTTGAAGTTTGCCGCCAACGCCGTGTAATACTGATTCAGTTCCTGTTCATTCATCGCCGCGCTTCCCCTCATCCTCAACTTTGGACGGCACGTCAGGGTCCATCGTCGGACGCCGCGCGATCCACCACGCGACGATCACCGCCGTGCCGATCACCGGGCCGCTGAACATCGCGCACATCGCCTGCGCGATCCCCGACCAACCGATCACGCCCAGCAACAGATACAGCAGCGCCGTCACCACCACAAACACAGCGAACCACTGCATCCCCAGCAGCGATCCACGTCGCCATACATGCCAGCCCATCGGACTCGATGGATCATTCATCCCATGTCCCTCGTGAAATGTGTTACACGCAGTCTACACCCGTTTGCGCATCCAGATCAAACGCGGTGAGGATCGTGTCAGATGATGGAAAACACCCTACAAAAACTGTAACCGGCCAGTGCCAGGCACAGCAGTCCTAACCCAATCCTTTGGTAATTCATATATGCACTCGGCTCAAAACCCTCTGGTTTCAACCTCCGGCTATACCTAATAATGACGCCAATAGAGTTCCGGATAAAACAAGCAATACACGCCACCGGTGAGAAACAAGACTAACATCACCAAATCGACGATTTGCATTTTCTACTCCCCCTCCACCAACGGCCAGACCCAGATATTCGACCATGAGCAGTTGGTCGGCACGTCCGCATAGTTCAGCAGCGCCACGCCGACACGCCCCTCACCGGGCAACACCTGCTCCTGCGTGACCAACACGCCGTTGACATACAAAATGATCTCGCCGCCCCGCGCGATAACCAACAACTGCGACCCATCCACCCCGACCATCGGACTGAAATCGTAGGCGTTGGTGAGCAGTTCGCCGTCACGCGCCTGCACCACACCGAACCCGCCCCCCGAATCCACAAACACCATATCGAGATTGCGCTCATCTTGCCAGCGATACGTGACGCCGCAGCCGCCATCGTCCCCGGTGGTGATCACATTCGCCCACGCACCCATGACAAAATCGTCGTAGACCGCCTGGTCCGTGCCGATCAACTCGAACACCGCGTCAGGATCAGTGACCGCGATCCGTTTCTCCGGCAAATACAGATCATGCTGCACCCAGGGGTTGATATGCCCGCCCGCCGCCAGTTCGTTGATAATCTCCTCTGGATCGGGCGCATTCCACGCCTGCAATGCCAGCGGCCACCCGGCATACGTCGTGCCCAGCCGCGTCGTCGCCACCACGTTGTCGAAGATCACCGTCACCATATCGGTCTGATCCGCCCGGCTGCCCGCGTACAACCCGACCGCCCCCGCCTCCGGGAGCCGGTCATCGATCAACGTGCCCACCAGCGCCCCGTTGACAAACAGATCGAAACGCTCATCACGCGCCAACACCCCGATCTGCCAGTCATCCCCAGTGAGCGCCGAACTAGAACTCCACGAGCGCAGCACAAACACACCCGTTTCGTCCTGCATCTCGACCGCCCACTGCGCATCGGTGTTAACCTTAAACACGTAAGCCCGCGCGCGATCCGGTCCCTGCGCCCGCAGCACGAGTCCGAACTCAGCATACGACATCACGCCAAACAACTCTGCATCGGCCTGCACATACACGTTCTGATACGCGACCGGCTCCGGCTGGAACGCGCGCAGACTGCTCCCCGGCTCCGACACGCGCAGCCGCAGCCCGCCCCCACTGAGCGGCAGTCCCACCCCTGTCGGATCAAGCCACGACACCGCGCCCGGATCAAACGGCTCGCGCCACTCAGTCCGCGCGAAACCCGGCGTCAACGTCAGTGCATACTCGCCGGAGGTCGTGCCCCCTGCGCCAAGATAACGCATCACGCGCACGGTGTACGTTCCACTTTCCGGCAGCGCATAGGCCTCTAACCCCGCGTCACGCACCAACGAGTCGAGATCGTCGTTCTCCGCCACGATGATGCCCAACGGATTGATCACCTGCACCACTGGGTCCAGGTCGCCGCTGAGCGTCACGACCAGCAGCGAGATCACCTGCTCCCCCGTGCCCTCAAACGTGTATTCGATCATGGGCGTGGTATCGTTCAACGTACCGTGCTGCGTCTCGAAAAACGGCAGCGGCAACAGTCCATCATCCTGTGCCCGCGCTGCCGGAAGCACGCGCGCGCCTGTCAGCAACAGCAGCAGCACCGCCAGCAGCAGCCGTGTCAGCGCCTGTCGTGTGGTTAACGTATATCGTTTGTTCAATCGTGGCATAGTGATCCGACCAGTGTTTAGTTTTCAGTAGACAGTTTTCAGTTCACAGTAGGGGCGCAACAGCGGGCTTCGTGCGCGCAATGCTCTTTGACTCTCAAATGCGGTAATGGTTGCTTGTCGTGTTTACCCCTATCCCCCCACCCCCCTTTCCCCGTAAACGGAGAAAGGGGGAGTCTGGCTCGCAGGAAGTCCCCTCTCCGCGTGCGGGGAGGGGATTTAGGGGAGGGGTAAACCTGCAAAACGTTCCCGCATCTAATTGTAAATCTGCATAGCGCGCATTGGCTTTTACGCTAGTCGCTGTGCATCAATCGACGGCGAAACTCATCCCGCACAACCAAAAGGGCAAACCCACACGCGGCGGATTTGCCCCTTCAGTGTACCGTTTCACGCGGGTGGTGGCTAGAACTCCCACACCCAGATATCAGTAAGCTGACAATGCGTTTGCTGCGTCGCGCCGAAACCATCCGCCGCGACATACACTTCGAGCGCCATCTCACCTGCCCCTGGAGTGAACGTCGCCTGCGCAACCAACTGCCCGTTGACAAACATCATGACCGCTTCCTCAACCGCCACCACGATCACGCGGTTGCTCGCCCCCTGCCCCTGATTCACGGCAAGAGAAAGATCATAGAAGCTGGCATCCGACAGATCGCCCTCAAAATCCCACTCACCGAGCAGGAAATACCCATCCTCAAACACCAGGGCGTCGTTGTTCATCAATTCCGTTGTGCCCCGGAAGATCATCCCACAACCGGATTCTGCACCGGTGGTGACCAACTGCGCATCAAACGCCAGCACGAAATTGCGGAACTGCTTGTCCTGCCCCAGCGGATAGTAGCTGAAACCACTCGATGAGGTGTCTCCAAAGCTGGTCGGCACAGTCATCGCCACCGCGCCGCCCGCCGGAACCAAACCGAGGCTCTGCAATTCTCCGACGATCTGCTTGGGACTACCACTATCCCACATGGTCAACGCGTCCAGAGCTGCGGCAGGAGCCTCTGTCGGCAACGCTGCGGCGGTTGTCGGAGCCGCTTCGGGTGTGTTCGCGGTATCACCACCCCCAAACAACGTACCCAAC
>CBEVZO010000448.1:0-4116 GCA_965554365.1 uncultured Anaerolineae bacterium | reverse complement strand
TTACCCTGAAAGGCTGAAAATGGCTACTTTATTGGTTAAAAACGCATTGGTACTTGTGACGATGGACGACGACCGCCGTGAAATTGCGCAGGGCGGGTTGTTTATCCGTGATAATGTGATTGAACAGGTCGGTCCCACTGCGGAACTCCCCGCAACCGCTGACGAGGTGCTTGATCTGAACGGGCATGTGGTGCTGCCGGGATTGGTGAACACGCATCATCATATGTACCAGACACTCACGCGCGTGATTCCTGACGGACAGAATAAGGAACTATTCGGGTGGTTGCGAGCGCTGTATCCGATCTGGGCCGGTTTGACAGGCGAGGCCGTGTATGTGAGCGCCAAACTCGCCGCTGCTGAATTGATCTTTTCTGGCTGTACTACGTCCAGTGACCATCTCTACATTTTTCCTAACGATGTCACACTGGATGACGAGATTCGCGCGCTGCAAGAAATCGGGATGCGCTTCACGGCCACGCGCGGTAGTATGAGCGTTGGCGAGAGCAAGGGCGGATTGCCACCGGATCGGGTGGTGGAAGAAGAAGACGCGATTCTCGCAGACAGCCGCCGCGTGATTGAGCAATACCACGATATGTCACGTTATTCCATGCTGCGTATCGGGCTGGCCCCGTGTTCGCCGTTCAGTGTGTCGCAAGACCTGATGCGGACCTCGGCAGAACTGGCGCGCAGCTATCCCGGCGTGCGGTTGCATACGCATCTCGCGGAAACTCAGGCGGATGTGGCGTACAGTCTGGAGATGTTCGGCCTCAAGCCGGGTGACTATGCCGAGGATGTGGGCTGGATCGGCGAGGATGTGTGGCACGCGCATTGTGTGTGTTTGACTGACGAATCGTTGGGCAAGTTTGGGCGCACGGGGACCGGCGTGGCGCACTGTCCGGGGAGCAACGCACGGTTGGGGAGCGGCATCGCGCGGCTGCGGGAGATGCTCAACCGTAAGGTGCCGGTGGGCATGGGGGTAGACGGCTCTGCGAGCAATGATAGCAGTCATCTGCTGAACGAGGCGCGGTTGGCGATGCTGATGCAGCGGGCGTTGACGCAAGACGCCGAAGTGATTGATGCACGCGAAACGTTGGAAATTGCGACATTGGGCGGCGCGTGTGTGCTGGGCCGTGACGATATCGGCGCACTCAAACCAGGCCTGGCGGCGGATTTTGTCGCGTTTGACATGCACCAACTGCCGTTTGCCGGTGCGCTGCACGATCCGGTCGCGGCGCTGTTATTCTGCACATCGGTCAACGTCAACTACAGCGTGATCAACGGTAAGGTTGTGGTGCGTGAGGGCCATCTGACCACTGTCGAATTGGAGCCGCTGGTTGAGGAGCATAACCGCATCGCCCGCGCATTGGTCAATGGCGAACTGGCCTAAGGAGGCACTATGAGCAGCCGCAAAATTGTACGTGGCGGGCGTGTTGTAACCCCGTCCGAGGTGGTCGCTGCGGATGTGTTGATCGACGGCGAGCGCATTGTGGGACTTGTCGCGCATGGTGTAGATGTGTGGTCCGATGCCGAAATCATTGACGCGGACGGCTGTCTGGTGTTTCCCGGCGTGGTCGATCCGCACACGCATATCCAGCTTGACACGGGGGTTTACCAGACCGCTGACGATTGGGAGATTGGCACGCGCACGGCGGCGTTCGGCGGCGTGACTACGGTGATCGACTTCGCGACGCAGTTCGAGGGTATGACGTTCCCGAAGGCGCTCGACGCACGCTTGCAGGAGTGCGCCCCAGCGCTGATCGACTATGGGTTGCACATGATGATTACCGACCTGCCCCGCGATCCCGATACCGCACGGGAGTGGTTAGAGGAATTGCGCGATCTCGGCGTGCCGAGCATCAAACTCTATACGACCTATCGCCCCAATTACTACGCCGACGATGCGACGTTTTTGCACACGTTCCGCGCGATGCCCAAAGACATGATCGCGATGGTGCATTGCGAAAATGACGCCATTGTGACCGATGCGACACAGCGATTGGTCGAGGCGGGCAAGACGAGTTGGGCGTATCATGGGCGGAGTCGTCCCGCAGAGGCAGAGGTCGAAGCAATTCGCCGTGTGATGTATCTGGCGTGGTGCGAAAATACTGCTTTGTATATTGTGCATTGCTCGACGGGACGATCGCTGCATGCAGTTTCTAGGTCATCGGCACCACCACCGATTTATTGTGAGACTTGTCCACAGTATTTTGTGTTGGACGACAGTCATTATGCAGGGTCTAAGGCTGAACAATTTATCTTGCAACCCCCTTTGCGTGGAGAATATCCACTCGGAACGGTTGATCTACCCTTTCATGCGAGATTATTGAGTGCCATCTCAACAGATCACTGCGATTATACGCTGGCGCAAAAACAGGAGTTCAAAGAGTTCACCAAAACGCCGGGCGGATTGCCAGGGCTGGAAACGTCGTTCCAGCTCACCTACACCTACGGTGTGCATCTGCCCCAACAGCGTTTCGAGGCACATGGAGGCCACAAAGACGCGCTGTCCCTGCCCAGGCTCGCGCAGCTCATGTCCACCAATCCCGCGCGTATTTTCGGACTCTATCCGCAGAAAGGCGCGATCCTGCCCGGCAGTGACGCTGATCTACTGATCTACGATCCAGAGCCAGAAGTTGTGATTCGTGCCGAGGAGCAGCACACCATCGGTGGGTACACTCCGTATGACGGGATGACGGTCAAGGGCCGGGTGCGTACGGTACTCAGTCGTGGGCAGGTGTTGGTACGGGACGGCGAGTTGCACGGCGAGCCGGGACGTGGGCGCTTTTTGTGTGGGAAACCGTTTGCGCCGATTTTCCCAGACATTAATGACTAAAAATAGGGGTGACAGTCTGCGCTGAGCGTGGTATGCTTTTCTGTCCACCATGTGGATCTGGGAGCGTCCTCGGACGCCACGAAAACTTATAATAGGAGTTGTGAAAAATGCGTAGTTTTGCTGGTCGTGACATTCTCTCCCTGAAGGATTTTGAACGCCACGAGTATTTTCGTGTGTTCCAGGTTGCCAAAGACCTGGAGCCATATGCGCGCGACCGCCGCAACGGCGATCTGCTCAGCCACAAGACGCTGGTCACGGCGTTTTACCAGCCGAGTACGCGCACCCGTCTGGCGACGGAAGCCGCGATGCACCGCCTCGGCGGGCATGTCACCGGTTTCTCCGACGCGAAAATGACGCGCGCGGGTGACTTCTACCAGGAAGGCATTCAGGATACCGTTAAGATGCTGGAATACTACGGCGACGTGATCGCGATGCGCCATTTCCAGCAGGGTGCGCCCGCTGAGGCCGCCGACCATGCCAGCGTCCCCTTGATCAACTGCGGCGACGGCTGGGGCGAGCATCCGACGCAGGTTATCACCGACATGCTGACCATTTACCGCGAGCGCGGCACACTGGACGGCCTGACCTGGATTCTGATCGGTGACATGCGCATGCGTACGATGCACAGCATCAGCTACGCGCTGAGCAAGTTCGACACCAAAGCCTACGTGATCGCGCCGGACGAGATGTACCTGCTGCCGGAGTTTGAAGAAGAAGTCAAGGGTATGGGCTTCGACTACGAACGCAAAGAACACATTGAGCAGGTCATCGGCGAAGCGGATGTGATCTACATGGAGCCGGTCGTGCAGCCCGACTACACCAAGTCGCGGCAGGAAGCCACCGACGACAAGGGCCTGACCCCAGCCAATTACCAGGTCACCAAGAAGCTGATGTTCGAGAAGGCCCGCAAGGACGCGATTGTGCTGCACTCGCTGCCGCGCCAGGATGAACTGCTGCCGGGTGTGGACAAGACGCGTCACCAGCGGTACTGGGTGGAAGCGTACAACGGCGTGCTGTCGCGTATGGCGCTGCTGGCGCTGATTCTCGGTGCAGTGGAGTAGCATTAAGTTGACGTTTATGCCGTAGGAGCGAATGGCAATTTGCTCCTACGTTAGCAATTGTTTTAGGAGACTCTTATGCAGACCTATATGGCCGGGCGTGACATGATCACGACCCAGGAATGGACCCTGGACGAACTGAACACCGTTTTTGACGTGGCGTTCGATCTCAAGCGCCGCCGCGCATTGGGTGAGGGACACGCACTGCTGCGCGATAAGGTGCTG
>CBEVZO010000447.1:0-4122 GCA_965554365.1 uncultured Anaerolineae bacterium | reverse complement strand
CAATCGCGCAGGGCATTCTGCTCTCCGCGTTTGATTACAGCGGGCCGCGCAACAAGGTCGTGATCGAGTCGGGCATTTTCCCCTCAGTGTATTACGTGCTGCGCGGGATGCTGCCGCCGCACATGGAACTACACATGGTCGAGAGCGAAGACGACGGAATCAGCGTCCCGGTGGACCAGATCATCGACGCCATCGACGAGCGCACACTGCTGGTTCCGATCAGCCACGTGTTGTTCCGCAGCGCGTACATTCTCGACGTGCAGGCAATCATCGAAAAAGCGCACTCCGTCGGCGCAATTGTAATTCTCGACGGCTATCACGCCGCCGGAATCGTGCCGTTTGATGTGCGCGCACTCAATGTCGATTTCTACCTCGCCGGGGTACTCAAGTGGATGTGTGGCGGGCCGGGTGGCGTGTTCCTGTATGCGCGCGAAGATCATCTGAAGACCGTCGAACCGGGACTTACCGGCTGGATGGCGCACCAACGTCCGTTCGGCTTTGAGGTGGACGATCAGGTCTGGCGCGAGGACGCGTTCCGTTTCCTAAACGGCACACCCGCGATCTCTAGCCTGTACGCTAACCGTCCGGGGATCGAGATCATCAAGCAGGTAGGCGTAGACAACATCCGCACCAAGTCGCTGCGACAAACGGCACTGCTGCTCGAACTCGCCGAGGATGCTGGGTTTGACGTGAACTCACCGCGCACGCCAGAAACTCGCGGTGGCACAGTGACAATCAATCCGCCGCACGCCTACGAAGTCTCGCGCGAACTGCTCGCGCGCAACATCGTGATCGACTACCGCGCCCAGGCCGGGATTCGTGTCTCGCCGCATTTCTACAACACGGATGACGAAGTACGCGCAGTGATAGCGGCGATGCAAGATATTATCGCCAGCGGCGCGTGGAAACGTCACGCCGGGCAACGCTCATTCGTGACCTGAGTCACAAATAGTACAAAATCTGAACAAAATTAAATGATGATTTAATCACTATTGATTAAACTAGAATATAAGAAACGTTGATTTCCAACCAGAAATACGCTGTATGGGGAGCCGCCGATGTCTAGTAACGCACCGCCACGCCTGTATGATATCAGCCGCACGATTGCGCCGACGCTGGCCGTCTGGCCGGGCGATACGCCGTTCAGCAGCACACTGAATTGGAACATGGCGGAGGGGGCATCGGTAAATGTCACGCAGATGACGCTCAGCCCACACACCGGCAGCCACGCCGACGCACCCTACCATTACATCGACGGCGATCTACACCCGGCGGCGCTGCCCCTGGCCCCGTATATCGGCCCGGCGCATGTCGTCACGATCACACGGCGCGAGGGCGGCATCGTCCCGGCAGATTTCGCGGGACGTGGTTTGCACGGGATGCAACGATTGCTGATCCACACCTGGGTGAGCGATGTGCCGGATAATGAGTGGCCGGTTAATTTTCCATACCCCACCGTCGAGTTAGTTGATTGGTTGGCGGCACAAGGTGTCGTGCTGATGGGACTAGACTGCCCCTCAGTCGATCATGTAGATAGTCAAGATTTGCCATGCCACCACCGGTTACGGCGGCATAACATGGCGAACCTGGAAAACCTGTTGTTGGAGGGCGTGCCGGATGGGGTGTATGAGTTGATCGCGCTGCCGTTGAAAATCGACGGGGTGTGTGGCAGTCCGGTGCGGGCGGTCCTACGCGCGATCTGAGCGGGTGCGAGGTGTATTGTGACTAACTCACTAATTTTGATTGTGGACGACGAAGCAGGGCTGCTTACGCTGTATGCGGGCATCATTCGCCGCCTGGATTATGAAGTGGTTGAGGCTCCGGGCGGCGCTGAAGCGATTGCGATCCTGAAAGAAACAACACCGGACCTGCTGATCCTGGATATGGCAATGCCCAGAGTCAGCGGACGCGACGTACTCGATTTCATCGAAACCGCGCCGCATCTGGAAACCATGCGGATCATGGTCTTGACCGCGTTAGGGCCAGGAGCCGCTCAGGTTGACGGCGCGTCCGAACGTGTAGATGAGTGGATCAATAAGCCGATCCGCCCCTCAGAGTTTCGGGACATTATCTGTGACTTGATGGGAGACACAGAATAAGCCGCGCCGCGCTTTGCATTTGGTCGCTGCTATGCGGCGCAGATATCGCTAGTACTATTTTTCACCACGCGAGATTGAATCGCGTTATACTGAATTTGTTCAAATCTGGAGCAACTGTCGACACGAACACAATTTGTGGATAAGATTAACATGGTGTCTCAAGTAGCTAGGAAGCAAAATGCCGTGACTATGCCTCTGGTCTTGATTGTAGATGATGAACCCGGGCTGTTGCGGCTGTTTTCAGGGCTGGTAGCACGCTTGGAATGCGAAACAGTTCAGGCTAGCGGTGGTGCTATGGCCCTGGATATGCTCGATCAAACCACACCCCATTTGCTGATTCTTGACCTCGCCATGCCAGAAGTCTCCGGTTATGATGTACTGCAATATATACGCAGCATCCCCCGACTAGACCGCATGAAGGTCATGATTCTCACAGCACGCCCGAACATGGTTCCCGAAGTTGAAGCGCTGGGTATTGATTGCTGGGTTGCCAAGCCCGTCATGCCCAACGATTTTTTGGCGATTGTAGACGAAGTCCTCGCTGACGCGTATTAGTCCTCCAACGATCCCTCATTGACCGCTGCCTCTCGGTATGATCTGTTTGCCCATGACACATGGTGACCATGACGGCACGGTATGCCAATGCGCCGGGAGGCGACTTGACTCTCTGATCAGCAAACGGCTTGTGGTATAATCCCCCGACCTGAGTCAGGATGTGCATGGAGAGCGTGCAACCCTGGCGCGACCAATGCGTTATATAGTATCAGGCACACGACGCATGCCGTGTCCTCCCAGAAGTGGCCTAAACGTAAACCTTTTTTTGAGCCGTTCTTCCGTTTCATTTAACAATCAAATGTACATTTGGTAAAATTCGACTAGCACCATCACGTTTTTGGCACTTTCACCCTGACTCACACGGTGTTCATCCGTTATCCCGCACCGTCTGAGACAGCCCACCGTCATTATCTGTAGTACGAGGTAAAATCCATGAAGGGCAATCGGCTGCTTCAGGCTCAGGCGCAACTGGATGCGGAGGAAATCGCACAGGTCTTCGGACATGAAGACGACCTGCTCCCCACCGCCGATCAGATTGATCCTGCACCGCTCAAACGCGTCGCACTCATCACCGAGTCATTCTTCCCGAAAGTCGATGGCGTGGCGAAATCCGCATATATGACTCTGCGCTATCTGCAAAAGACCGGGCGCGAGGTGATCGTCTTTGCGCCGGACATCGCTCCTACGCAGGTGGGTGGCAGCCGTGTCGTACCGCTGCCCTCGCTGGGATTGCCATTCGCGCCGGAAACGCGCGTCGCGCTGCCTAATCTCTCGATTGCGCGCTGGCTCGAATACTTCAAGCCCGATCTGGTGCATATGTTCAGCCCCGCGATTATGTCGGTCAGCGGCATGTTGGCAGGCCGTCGTCAGACGATCCCGATCATCGCCAATTACCAAACCGATCTCCCCGGCTATACGCACGATTACGGCTATGACTTCCTGGCGTCGCCGCTGCAAGGCTGGTTGCGCTACATTCACAACGGCTGTCACCTGACGCTGGTTCCGTCCAGCCAGACCGAGCAGCAGCTTGACCAGCACGGGTACAAACGGATGCGTATCTGGGGCCGAGGCGTGGACCTGGATCGCTTCAATCCACGTCACCGTTCGGAGGAAGTACGCGCGCGGCTGCTGCAAGGCCGCGATCCAGACTCCACGATCTGCCTGTATGTGGGGCGGGTGGCAACCGAGAAGCGGCTCGATCTGCTGCTGGAAGTTGCAAAGCTGCCGGGCGTGGTGCTGACCATCGTCGGCGACGGAGCCGTGCGCGAAGACGTGGAAGTGATGTTCGAGGGCACGGGCACGGTGTTCACCGGCTATATGTACGGCGAAGACCTCTCTAGTATGTATGCCAGCGCGGATGTGTTCGTCTTCCCCGGCCCGCGCGAAACGTTCGGGCAGGTGGTGCAGGAAGCGTTGGCGTCCGGCTTGCCCGGCGTGATCATCAACCAGGGCGGCATTGTCGATCTCG
>CBEVZO010000446.1:0-4126 GCA_965554365.1 uncultured Anaerolineae bacterium | reverse complement strand
CGCGCGCGGCAGCTTCTTCGGCGACGTGGGCGGTCGCGGCGTGAAACAAGCGCGTCAGCTTGACCGGCTTGTGTTCCAATGCCATGCCCGCCTCGATCCATGCCAGATCGACCAGCGACTCCGCCAATTCATAGAGCTTATCGGACGTTTGGCGCACGCGCCCCAGGAATTTCTCCTGATCGGCGTTTAGATCGCCGAAGCGCCCCACGAGGTCTACATAACCGCCGATAGCGTTCAGCGGGTTGCGGAAGTCGTGGCCGACCTGCCGTACCAGTATTGCCCGCCGCGACTCGATATCGGATTTCTCCGTCACATCGTGCAGCAGAATGATGCGTCCACCCACCGGACGATCCATCCCCACGCCAGTTGCGACGCGTTTATGGGGTAGGGTGATCTCGGCGTGTTGTTCACCGTCGGCGTTGAACAGCCGGATCAGCGACGGCTGGTGCTTGAACAGCGCGGCGGTATGTTGCCCCACCACATGCGGGTCCAGGCCGAGCATGGCTGCGGCGGCGGGATTCAGACGCACGAGATAGCCGTCCGCGTCGGTGAGCAATATACCTTCGGCGGCGGTTTGGAACAGGAAGTTCAGTTGGAAGTCGTGATCGTCGTATTGTGTACTCATGACGCTGATTGTAGCAAACGTTGCGGGATGGCGAAACCGGCGATTGGTGGCGGGGTGTATTCGGATTTGTAGGGTATGCAGGCGACCCCACCCCAGCCCTCCCCGTTGGCGGGGAGGGCGTTAAGCGCGTACCGCCACTCCGCCCCCGTCAACGGCTGGGCGGTTGGGAGGGGGTCACTGGAGGGAAAGAAACTGGGGGGGCAAAAGGCAACTGGGAACATAGCCTAACACCCGCCCCAAAATCTGAATGCCCCCTTGGTACCGCGTTACAAGTAGTTTGAAGAATAAAGTTGATCTACATCAATAAATTTGCTACACTCTAGTTCAGAATGTACTGGTATGCGCGACAACGCTGATAGGAGCTTATGGCATGGCTGACGCAACTCAGACAAATGACCCGCAGGTGCAGCCCGCAGAAGAGACTACGCTGCTGACAATTACGCCCCTCGCGGTGGAGAAGGTCCGCGCACTGATGGCTGAACGTGAACTCGAAGACTACGCACTGCGCGTATTCGTGCAGGGCGGCGGCTGTTCCGGCTTCCAGTACGGCATGGCGTTTGAAGACCGTTTCTTCGAGACGGACAAAATTGTTGAAGTGGAAGGTATCAAGGTCGTGATTGACCCGGCGAGTATGCAATATATGGCTGGGGCGGAGATCGATTACGTGGACAGCTTGATGGGCGCGGGCTTCTCGATCCAGAACCCGAACGCGGTGTCGTCGTGTGGCTGCGGAAACGCGGAGGATGACGAAGTCCCTGGCAATGCAGCGGGCGGCTGTTCAAGCTGCGGTTAAGCACAGCTTCCCCTTCAGAGTAGAGTTCAGGCCGGGCGCGTGCTGCGTGTCCGGCCTGTATGATTCTATGCGCAATTTGTGTTCCGGTTGGCGATTAGTTGACTACGGTGGGGAGCGGATGACCGCCCCATACCTCATCATAGTTCGGTCCCATATCACCCACCTTGACCCAGAGGGTAATGCCTGACAGCGCCACCTCATAGTATGCGCCGCTCTCATCCTGGCCCAACACCCATAACGTCATGCCCGGCTGGAGTACGATGCCGGTCGAAGCGCCCTCCATCGGGGCCCACATCGCGTCGGTGGGGTTGATGATCGCGCCTACAACGGCGTGCGTTGGCAGCGGGATCATATCCGGGCCGGGGCCGGGCGCAACAGCCATACTTACCCCGACTGAGTTCAGACTATCAATCGCCAGACACCCACTCGGCGAGAACAGCACGACATAATCAAAGTCGACTGTCACACCCACCGCGCCTTCAAACATCCCGGTGCCCAAATCGGCTCCGTAAAATTCCCCTGAATATACGCTGGTGCCGATGCCGGGAGTCGGGTTGCCACCGGTAAACAGATACAGCACGACATCGGGATAGACGACAGAGTAGCTTCGATCCGCGCCATACACGAAACCGATGCTCGTCTGCAAGTCAGTGAAGCGCATCGAAATCGATGTCATGCAGCCTCCCCCAGCGTCGGTGAGGATATGACCGCTAAGCGAGGCGTAGATACCCGCGTTGGCCTGAACCGTATATTCGCTGGGTGCTACTGCGTCGGGGGCAAAATCCACGCCCGGTAAATCGATATCGTTGGCTATCGTGCCGATTGGTACGTCCTCAAAACCCGAACTCACGGCGCTGGCTGTGCCGGACAGTGTCAGCAACCCGATCAGCACCACCAGCGTTGTACTAACTAGTAACCACCTGTAACACTTCATTTTTTTGTGCTCCTCGTTGAACAACTAACCTCATGTCGTGATAGATCATTTCGGCTTGACAGGTGTGTGCCACATGTCTGCCGACTATGTTGATTCAAGCGGGTCCGGTATTTTTCCGATGGGGCGTCAGTGTGGGGTAGGATGTTCGGCAAATCGATCGTATACGGGCTGATTTGTTCGGAGATGGGGGATATGTTGAAATCAGCCCGCTGTTGAGTTCAGTCTTCAGCGTTTGGGGATACTGGTTCAGCTATTGGTGCAGACTATATCCCAATCGAGCATAACCTTGCCAGAATTGTACCAGTACACAGTAGCGAAAGTATCTTGCGTAAAGACGTACATGAGTGCGCCCGGCACAGTATTCACCGCTACGGCCACGTTGTCGATGCGGAGTACAATTCGCAGTATGTGATTTAGCGGCACAATACCGGGGGGCCACTTCGCGTTGATCCGGATCGTATCACCGGCACGGAAATACGCGGTCGGATTGTAGCCGCTGACGTAGTTGTAATCATTCTGCCGAATATTGAGCGTGTCGCAGCCATCGCGCACGCCAGCCGATGCGGGCGTATAGCTGCTGATTGCTGTAATGCATACTAAGGCGAGAATGACGAGCGTGAGACATTTTGTTTTCATCGTAACCCTTCCTCTTTTAACCTGACACACATTTGTTATTGTAATGGGCTTAGTTATAAAAAGGGTGATAAAATGTCTCAAAGACACATAAAAAATGTAAAGCATCGGGCTGGGTTTGTCCCGCGATTATCCTGCCTGGCAGGACTACATCATAGCGTGAAGAATCTGGGTGGCCCTCACCCTTCCGGCGGGGCCGGGTCCCTCTCCCTCAGGGCGAGGGAAATTGCGAGATGCGGCACGGCTTGCTCCCTGCTCAATGAGGGATGAAGGGGGCAATCAGGGTTGCCAGGGGATGAGGGCTGTTCGATCAGGATCACGCTATTCTGTAGAGCTACCTCCTGCCTGCACACTCGAAACTACCCGTAAATGACTGCTGTATGGTTGCTCGGCGCATGATATCAGACACACGCGAACATGACACAGATGAGTTGACAGCATCATGCCGCTGCATATAGCATAGAGTTGGGTGTGGTGACGATTTGATTATGCGTCTCACACGGATGTGGGTCATCCTCCCCAAAACACAAGAGAGACATCTAAGGAAGGAAACAAGATGCGTCACTTGAGACATTTGTTTACGTTTGTCGTGTTTGTTGTGGTGGTGAGTGGCATGGGCGCGCACGCGGTTGTGCAGGCCGCCACAACGCCAGAGATTGTATCGCACACGGCTCGCCAGGGCGCAGACGATGATCTTGCAGCATTCTTCCCGCAAGATACGATTGTCTACGCCAGTTTCGGGACCAGTGCCGCCGATTTTGAGACTCTCGGCGCGGTGGTGGCGCGCGTACAGGATGCGTTCCCACCGGAAGTGCTGCTCCCGGAGGATCGTTATACCCTGGGCGTGGGGCTTGATCTGCTTGCTTTTGAGTTAGCTGGCGACAGCTTCGAGGCGTCGATTCGCCCCTGGCTTGGCGACGAGATGGCGTTGGGCATCCCGTCACCGGAGTATTTGTTTGACATGGACTGGTCCAACGATGAACAAATGCCGGGTTTGTTGGTGGTGCGGATCACGGACCGTGAGGCGGCGACGACGTTTGTAGCCAACCTGCTCGACATGCACTTCTATGGTGACATGACGCGCGACGATCAGCCTAATGCGACGTTGTTCATCCAGGACGGCTGGGATTTCACCGGCACG
>CBEVZO010000445.1:0-4128 GCA_965554365.1 uncultured Anaerolineae bacterium | reverse complement strand
ACGCCAACATCACATGAGGACCAGACAATGAAGGACTTTTACGAGTTAACCACCAAGGGCCGCGCACGCCGCGTGCGAGCGATGGCGCTTAAAGCATTGGAACAGTACGACCTGGACGTGACGCGGCTGCGGCTGCTCGCGGACAGCTTCAACATCATCTACCGTGCCGATACCGCCGACGGACAAAAATACGTCGTGCGGATCGTGCGTCCAGGCGAGTCAACACTGGAGGAACTTCGCTCACAGGCGTTGTGGTGCAGGACACTGGCGCGTGATGCACAGATCAAAGTGCCGCAGCCGGTGCTGACCCGCGACGGCGACGTGCTGACGGTTGTCAGCGTGGACGGCGTGCCGGAAGCGCGACCTGTGCTGATCGTGTCGTGGATTCCCGGCAAGCGGTTAGCCGCACAATGTACGCCGGAGAATGTCGCCAAGCAAGGTGCGTTAATGGCACAGATGCACGCTTATGCGCAGACATTCACGCCGCCGGAGGGTTTCACGCTCTACATGTTCGACACGTTTATGCCCTACCACGAACCAATCACGTTTCTGGACGACGCTTACAATCACCTGCTCGAAGCGCCGGATCGTGCGTTGGCGCGCTGGGGCTATGAGGTGGTGCTGACTGCGTTGGACGAACTGAAGCGCCGCGATCCACGTCTGATCCCGTTGCACGGCGATCTGCATCACTGGAACGTGCATCTGTATCGCGGCGAGGCGTATGCGCTGGACTTCGACGACATGCTGTTCGGCTGGCCGGTGCAGGATATCGCGATCACGCTGTTTTACTACCAGCGTTGGGACAACTCCGCCGCACTCTACACAGCGTTCCGGCGCGGCTACGAGACCGTCCTGCCCTGGTCGGAGCAGCAACCCGGCGAGCTGCACACATGGATTCTGAGTCGCGCGCTGACTCTGATGAGCTATGTCATGCTGCACCACGACAAAGACCCGGAGGAAGCCGCATGGCTGCCCCACTGCGTAGAGAATCTGCACCACGCCGCCGAGCAGGTGAAGGCGCTGCGTGTTCCAGCGCACGCGTAATCACCAACAAGCGGGCGTATGCCATACGCCCCAAAGGAGTAACGACTATGAACATCCGAGATTTTACTCCCGGTGACTATCAGGCCATCGTAGACGTACAAAAGGCGCTGTATCCCACCATGCCCACCACCGTTGCCGGCTTTGTGGAAGCGGACGAGCGGCGCGACGCGAAATGCAAAAACCGCAAGTGGATCGCTGAACACGACGGCGTCGTCGTCGGTTGGGCGTTCTACGGCCAACACTTATGGGAATACGATCCCCAACGATTCAGAGTCGGCGCATCGGTGCATCCCGATCATCAGGGACGCGGGATCGGCAAGGCGCTGTACGACGTCGTTGTGACGGCGCTGGAACCGTTCAATCCCAACGATCTGCGCACCCGCGCGCGGGAAGATCATCCGCAAGCGATGCGCTTTGCACTGCAGCGCGGCTTTGTCGAGTTTTTGCGCCAACAACGCTCAGAATTGGCTCTAGCGGGCTTTGAACCCGCCCCCTTCGCTGACCTGTTGGCGCAGGTTGCGGATCGCGGCATTGCGATCAAGAGCATGGCGGCGCTGGCGGACGCCCCCAACCACGACGCGAAGGTACACGCGCTGGATATGCTCGTCTCACCAGACGAACCCGGTTTGGACGACTTCACACCGCTGACGCTGGAACAGTACCAACGTGAGATTATTGGCGCGCCGACCTTCGCTCACGACGGATCGTTCATCGCGATCAACGCGGACGGAGAATACGTCGGATTGACGTTTCTGTGGAACGCGCGCGGCACTGACACGCTGCTATTCACCGGGTTCACCGCCGTGCGCCGCGATCATCGCCGCCAGCGGATTGCCTCGGCGCTGAAAGTCCATGCGCTGACGTGGGCCAAAGCCAACGGCAAAACGCGCATCATCACCGGCAACGCGGATACTAACCCGATGCTGCAACTCAACTACCGCTTGGGCTTCCGCCCGACTCCAGGGTGGGTGTCCTTCAAAAAACAAGTACCAGAGGCACAGGAGCAACAATCATGATCATGAGAGACTTTACCCCCGACGACTATCAGGCCGTTGTGGATATTCAAAACGCGATCTATCCCGATCACCCGGCGGTGGTCGAGGACTGGACCGAAATGGACGAAAACCGTGACCCGAAATGTAAACATCATCGTTGGGTGGCGCTGGAAGACGACAAGATCGTTGGTATGGGCCAGTATGATCAAGATCACTGGCAGTATCATCCGCAGAAATTCATCGTGATGGTCCGCGTCACGCCGGAATACCAGGGGCACGGCACCGGCAAGGCGCTGTACGAGACGGTGATCACCGCGCTGGCCCCGTTCGACCCAATCCAACTCAACGCGGGGATACGTGAAGATCATTCCTACGCGCAGCAGTGGCTTGAAAAACTGGGCTATGCGCTGCATGTGCGTGATCAGCGATCCGCGTTGGTCCCGGCGACGTTTGATCCTGCGCCGTTTGCCGGTTTGGAAGACAAGCTCGCGGCGGCAGGGATCACGATCAAGTCGTATGTGGAACTGGCCGGCGATCCCGACTGCGACCGCAAGCTCTACGAACTCGATATCGTCACAGTGCCCGATAGTCCCGGCAACGAGGACTTCACCCCGCCGGGGTTAGAGGCGTGGACCAAAGACGTGATCGACGCGCCCATGCAACCTAAAGAAGTATATCTGGTGGCGGTGACGGACGCGGGCGAGTATGTCGGGCTGACGAATCTATGGATCGACCGTGCCAGCGACATGCTCTACACCGGGTTGACAGCGGTCAAACGGGAGTACCGGCGCAAGGGCATCGCGACGGCGCTCAAAGTGCGCGCAATCCTATGGGCGCAGGCGCGTGAGTGTTCGCGCATCAATACCGATAACGCAGAAACGAATCCCATGCTGCAATTGAACTACCGGCTGGGGTTCCGTCCGCTGCCCGCGTATGTACTTTATCGAAACGTGCTGCGCGAGGAAGTAGGCGCAGAATCAGTACAGGAGCAAATAACATCATGATCATTCGAGACTTTACCTCCGATGACTATCAGGCCGTCGTGGATGTCCAGAATGCCGTACACCCCGATCACCCGGCGGTGATCGAGGATTATCTCGAAACCGACCGCAACCGCGCCAACAACCCTGAGTGCCTTTTCCGGCGCTGGGTGGTAGAAGTAGACGGTACAGTGGTCGGTAACGCGCAGTACGCGCAAATGCCCTGGAGTTACCATCCGCAGAAATTCGTGGTGCAGGTGCGTGTAGTCCCGGATCACGAGGGGCGCGGCATCGGCAAAGCACTGTACGAGACGGTGATCGCGGCGCTGGATGAGTTCGACCCGATCCAGTATACGTCAACGATCCGCGAGGATCACCCCTACGCCCGGCAGTGGGTGGAAAAGTTGGGGTACGCGCTGCATATCCGCGAGCAGCGGTCCGCGTTGGTCCCGGCGGAGTTTGATCCCGCGCCGTTTGCGGGCGTGGAAGACAAGCTCGCAGCGGAAGGGATCGTGATCAAGTCGTATCTGGAATTGGCCGACGATCCTGACCGCAACCAGAAGATTTTCCGGCTGGATATGAACACCTCGCCCGACATTCCCGGCCTCGACGACTTTACCGAACCCACTTTTGAGAACTACAAAAAAGAAGTGTTCGACGCGCCCATGCAGCCCAAAGAGGGCTTTTTGATCGCGGTGACGGACACAGGTGAATATGTCGGGCTGACGCTGCTGTGGGCGGACCGTGCCAGTGACATGCTGTACACTGGCTTTACAGCGGCGCGGCGCGAGTACCGGTGCAAGGGCATCGCGACGGCGCTCAAAGTGCGCGCAATCTTATGGGCGCAGACGCGCGGGTGTTCGCGCATCAACACGGACAACGCCGAGACGAATCCCATGTTGCAACTGAACTACCGGTTGGGGTTCCGTCCGCTGCCCGCATATGTGAGGTTTCGGAAGGTGTTGCGCGAAGAAGCAGCCGAGTCGTAGGGCATAGATCAGCATCATACGCGTTATGTGAGTTTAATCGCACTCGGCCTCACCCCCTAAAATCTCCCTCTCCATCCGAGACATTTTGTTGCGCTGGCGCTCAACGAAAATTATGGAGAG
>CBEVZO010000444.1:0-4128 GCA_965554365.1 uncultured Anaerolineae bacterium | reverse complement strand
TCTGCAAAACGTGAGTTCACGGTTCAGGACGCGTATACCTACAATCTCGCGACCGCCTTACGGTGGATTTTTTCTCATATGTGGCGCTATCGTGCGTTGTTCATCGCTGCGGTTGTGCTCAGTATGCTGGATTTCTTCGCCTACTCCCAGGCCCCGGTACTGGTGGGTGAAGCAGCGGACGAGATCATCAACTCATCCGACAACGCGCGTCTGCTCACCCTATCGCTGATGATCTTGGGCGCGATGTCGGTGAGTAGTGTGGCGTTCTGGATCGGCGGGTTGGTGATCGAGACGATGGCGCAGCGGTTAGAAGCCGATTCGCGTCAGGAACTCTACATTAGCCTGCTCGAAAAGAGCCAGACGTTTCATGACCGGCAGCGCGTGGGCGACATCATGGCGCGCGCGACAGACGATGTGCGCCAGTTAAACTTTATGCTCAATCCGGGACTGCGCTTCATCTATGAGACGGTGATGGGCATCTTCGTTCCGCTGCTGTACATTGCGATTATCAAGTTTGAGTTGCTGCTTGTTCCGGCGATCTTCATCCTGACCTACATCTGGGCTGTGCGCGGCTACACGCGTAAGTTGAACCCGGTGATGCAGCGCCAACGCGAGCAGTTCGGTACGCTCAACGCGGGGCTGGAAGAGTCGATCTCCGGTATCGAGGTGGTCAAGGCCAGTGTACAGGAATCGTTCGAGCGCGGACGTTTCCGCAAGAATGCGCGCCTGTTCCGCGATTATTTTGTGGAGCAAGGTCAGATCGAAGCGCGCTACCTGCCCCTGTTGCTCTACGGGATCGCGTTGGGGTTCACGTTCCTGCACGCGATTGTGTTGTATGATCGGGGCGTGGTGACGATTCCCGAACTCATCGCGGTGATGGGACTGATGAACGTTCTGCGGTTCCCAGTGTTCATCTCGATCTTCTCGTTCTCGCTGGTACAGTTAGGTATCGCCAGCGCCAACCGGCTGCTGGCTATCATCCGCGCGGAAACCGACCTCGACGAAAACGTGGGCGGTCATAGTGTGACGATCCAGGGCGAGATCGTGTTTGAGGATGTGACGTTCGGGTATGAGGACGACGAACCGCCTGTGTTGGAAGATATCTCATTCCGCATCGCGCCGGGACAAACGGTGGCGATTGTGGGGCAGACGGGGTCCGGCAAAAGTACGCTGGCGCTGCTTATCAACCGCACATATGACGCCACTAAGGGGCGCATTCTGGTCGATGGTGTGGATGTGCGCGAATGGGACCTCGACCGGCTGCGCTCGCAAATCTCGACGATTGAGCAGGACGTGTTTCTGTTCTCGCGCTCGGTGGCAGAGAACATCGCGTTTGGTGCGTTGAATGCTGTGCAGGAGCAGATCGATCAGGCCGCGCGCGAAGCTCAGGCGCATGATTTCATCATGACATTTGCTGACGGCTACGAGACGAAAGTCGGTGAGCGCGGTACAACGCTTTCCGGTGGACAGCGGCAGCGTGTGGCGCTGGCCCGCGCGTTCCTCAGCGATCCGCGCATCCTGATTCTGGACGACTCGACGAGCGCCATCGACAGCGCGACAGAGGACGAAATTCAGAAGGCGATCCGCCGCGCGCAAGAAGAGCGTACCACGATCTTGATCACGCACCGCATGTCGCAGATTCGTTGGGCGGACTTGATCCTGGTACTCGATCACGGGCATTTGGTGGCGTCGGGCGGGCACGAAGACCTGTTGCGCACATCGCCGCACTACCGGCGCATTTTTGCGCGTTACGATGTTGATCTGCCACCGCTGGAAACAGCGTCAGCGGCGCAGGTCACACAACCGGCACGCTAAGCCAACAAGGAGCCGTAATCCTATGGGCTTTATCATGGACGGCCTCGACGCCGAAGAATACGACCGCACATATAACGACCAGGAGCTGGTCAAGCGCATTCTGAGCTATTTCACTCCGCAGGCGAGGCGGATGATCGCTGTGGCGGCGATGATCCTGATCACTTCGCTGACTAACACCGGTCTGCCAATTTACGTCTCGTCCAGCATTGACCGCCTGGATGACAATCCCACCTCCGGTACGCTGATCACGATGGCGGTGATCATCATGGCGATTGGCAGCCTGGGGTGGCTGTTCAACGCGATCCGCCGCAGTCTGTCGGCAGCAGCGATTGGGAATGTGGTGCTGCACATGCGCGAGGATGCATTCGACGCGGTGTTGGCTCGCGATCTCTCGTTCTACGATGCGATTCCCTCCGGCAAAGTGGTGAGCCGCGTCACGTCAGACACACAGGCGTTTTCGCAGGTGGTTAACCTGGTGATGGAATTGCTGAGCCAGGTGCTATTGGTGGTAATCCTCGTCGGTTACCTATTCAGCGTGGACGTGCAGTTGACGCTGATTCTGTTGGTGCTGGCCCCGTTTATCGTCCTGATATCGCTGCTGTTCCGCAAGGTCGCGCGGCAAACAGTCACGCAATCGCGGCGCGTGCTGGCGGAAGTCACCTCACACATCCAAGAGACGGTGAGCGGTATCGGCGTGGCGAAGACGTTTCGCCAGGAACACACGGTCTATGACGAGTTCCAGACCGTGAACCAGCAAGCGTACCGTATCAACCTGCGCACGGGCTATGTGTTCAACTCGATCTTCCCGATCCTGAGCCTGCTGGCGGGTCTCGGCACGGCGGCGATGGTGTACTTCGGCGGTGTGAAGGCGAACGACGGCGGACTGAGCGCGGGCGATTGGTTCCTGTTTATCCAGGGTTTGCAGATGTTTTGGTTCCCGCTGACCAGCATCGCCTCGTTCTGGAGCCAGTTCCAGTTGGGGCTGGCAGCCGGTGAGCGTGTCTTTGCATTGATCGACGCGGAGCCGAAGGTCGTGCAGACGGACGATCAGGAGCTTGGCCTCGTGTTGGGCGAGATCCGGTTCGAAAAGGTGGACTTTGCGTACAACGAAGACGAACCGGTGCTGAAAGACTTTTCGCTGACGATCCACGCTGGCGAAACGCTGGCGCTGGTGGGTCACACTGGATCGGGCAAATCTAGCATCGCGCGGCTGATCGCGCGCTTTTACGAGTTCCAGGGCGGGCAGATTTTGGCGGATGGGCACGATGTCCGCACACTGAATCTCCATAAGTATCGCGAACATCTGGGGATGGTCACGCAGTCGCCGTTCCTGTTCGACGGCACTGTGGCGGATAACATCCGCTACGGTTGCCAGAACGCCGACGACGAGCATGTGCTGGCGGCGGCGCAACAGGTTGGTGGCGGGGACTGGCTCGACAGTTTGCCGAATGGCATTGAAACGACGGTGGGTGAACGTGGCAGCAGCCTTTCGATGGGACAGCGGCAGTTGGTCGCGTTGGCGCGCGTGCTGCTGCAAGACCCGGCGATCTTCATCCTCGATGAAGCGACTGCCAGCGTTGATCCGCTGACCGAAACGCTGATCCAGGAAGGGCTGGACGAGGTCATGAAGCGCCGCACGTCGATTGTGATCGCGCACCGCCTCTCGACGATCAAAAACGCCGACCGCATCATCGTGCTGCGCGACGGCGAGATCATTGAGGCTGGCGATCACGATGCGCTGTTGGCGCAGGAAGGCTACTACGCCGAACTCTACAACACCTACTTCCGTCACCAGAGCCTCGACTACATCGAGCAGGCGGGCGCAGTGCTGGATATCGCGGCACGGTAAGCTCGATTATCCACAAACAAACGAGCGCGCGAGGGATAGTGATGGTCCCCCGCGCGCTTTTGTGTTTCCTGTAAGGCCGTGCCCGATCAATCTACGTACAGGATCACGATAAAGCGCTTCGGCCCATGCACGCCGATTGCCAATACTTGCTCGATGTCTCCGGTCTTGCTCGGCCCGCTGATCAGCGTAAGGTTGGCGGGCAGCTTCCCTTTGCGCGCGGCAGCCCAGGTGAAGATGTCCGTTGTGATCTGCGATGTGCCGACCAGCGCGATATGCACGGGCGGCAGCAGCGTGGACAGGCGACTTTTGCCGGGGCCGTTGGTGATCACAATCGTGCCTGTTTCAGCGAACGCTACATCCGCGCCGCTGATCCCCGCATCCGCCATCGCGCAGAATTCGCGCAGGTCGCCGGACGACTGGCCCACGACGTGCCATGCCAGATCGGGTTTGCGGGCGTAGAGGTC
>CBEVZO010000443.1:0-4132 GCA_965554365.1 uncultured Anaerolineae bacterium | reverse complement strand
TAAGCCCGTTCATCCCTGGCATCACAATATCAAGGATTACCAGATCAGGGCGATCCGCATGGAATGCCCGTAGTCCCTCCACACCACTGTCCGCCAGCGTAACCGTAAAGCCCTCACGGCGCAGTTTGCGACCCAACGACTCCCGAATGGCACTTTCGTCATCCACAAGTAAAATTCCCGCACACATGGCCCGACTCTCCTGCATGTGATTGAATACACGATACAAAATGATTACTTGCTCTGCCCTATCAACAGATCAACAGCGTCAGCACCGGGCAACGACGGTTGTGCGCCGAATTTGGTCGTTGCCAATGCCCCACACGCATTCGCATACTGCGCCGCCTGATCCAAAGCATCTCCCCGCCCCAACGCCAATGCCAAGCCCGCATTAAACGCATCGCCTGCCGCCGTCGTGTCAATTGGCGTTACAGCAAACGGCATGACCCGCGTCCAGCCCCACGATCCGGCAGCCAACGCGCCCTGTGCGCCCAACGTAATCACGGCGCTAGACGGCCCCAAACCCAATGCGCGTTTCGCCAGGTCTTCGTCCGACATCATGCCGACTTCGGTTTCCGGCAATCCTAGCAACTGCGCCAACTCAATCCGGTTGGGCGTGAACACATCCACCAACTGCAACAAATCACGCGCTAGCGACTGCGCCGGAGCAGGGTTGAGCAACACCGTCACGCCGTGTTCACGCGCCAGTTGCGCCGCCGTCTGTACGGTTTCCAGCGGTACTTCAAGCTGCAACACCAACACATCGGCTTCCTGAAACACACTTGACGCAGCCTCGACATGCGCCGGGGTGATCTGCATATTCGCGCCCGACGCCACAGTGATGCTGTTCTCACCGCCTGCATCAACGGCGATCAACGCCACACCTGTCGCTTCGTTCGCATCCCGCGTTACAAACGCCGTATTGATGCCCTCAGCCTCATACGCTGCAAGACACTGATCACCAAACACATCCTGCCCCACACATGCCACAAAGGTTACTTCCCCACCGAGCCGTGCCGCACCCACCGCCTGATTTGCACCTTTACCGCCCATTGCCATTACAAAATCGCGACCCAGCACGGTTTCGCCGGGACGGGGAATGTGTGGTGTCTGGACCACAAAATCTACGTTCGCGCTGCCAACTACAATAATGCGTGCCATGAACAAGTAACTCCTCACTGTCGATCAAAATCTTCAAGACCACAATCCTATCATACAGCACAGTTTCCGCTTTGCGCACGTTTATCCAAAAACAAACGGTCCTCAGCTTGAGTGAGGACCGCGTGCGTATTATACAACGAGAATATCAACTACGCTTCGCGTGCGATGTTGCGCAGCACGGTGTGGAGAATCCCACCGTTGTGATAGTAGTTCACCTCAACCGGCGTATCCACACGGCAGATGACCATAAATGTCGTGCCCGCCCCATCCTCCGCCGTCGCGCGCACGGTGAGTTCCTGCCCCGGCTGGAGATCGTTGTCGATACCGGCGATATCGAACACTTCATGCCCCGTCAGGCCCAACGCGGACACGTTCTCATCTGCTTTGAATTGCAGCGGCAACACGCCCATACCGATCAAGTTACTGCGGTGAATCCGCTCGTAGCTTTCTGCGATCACAGCTTTTGCCCCGAGTAACAGCGTGCCTTTAGCCGCCCAGTCGCGCGAACTGCCTGTACCATACTCCTTGCCCGCCAGCACAATCAGCGGTATCTGATCCGCGATATAGCGCTGTGCTGCATCAAAGATGGGCATTTGTTCGCCCGTTGGCAGATGCACGGTCACACCGCCTTCGGTTCCCGGCACGAGCAGGTTCTTCAGCCGGATATTGGCGAATGTGCCCCGCGCCATCACTCGATCATTGCCCCGCCGGCTGCCATACGAGTTGAAGTCTTTCGGCTTAACACCGTGTGCCATGAGATACTCACCCGCTGGACTATGGACGGCAATAGGTCCTGCGGGCGAGATGTGATCAGTAGTCACCGAATCGCCGAGCAGCACCAACACGCGCGCCCCCGTGACATTCGTCATGGGCGCTGGTTCAGGTGTCAGATCAATGAAAAACGGAGGCTCCTGAATGTAGGTTGACTCCGCGCTCCAGTCGTATACCGGGCTATCTGTCACCGGGATCGCATTCCAGGCTTCATTGCCTTCAAAAACGTTAGCATACTGCGCCTTATACATCTCTGGCTTGACAGCGGCTGCAATCGCATCACCGATTTCCTGCTGCGTGGGCCAGATGTCGCGCAAATAGACCGGATCGCCCTGCGTGTTATGCCCAATCGGATCATTGGCAAGGTCAATATCCACCGTTCCGGCAATCGCAAAAGCCACCACCAACGGCGGCGATGCAAGGTAGTTCGCGCGCACATGCGGATTCACACGCCCCTCAAAGTTGCGATTACCACTCAGCACCGACGCGGCAACCAGATCATGCTCCTCGACGGCTGCGGCGACCACTTCCGGCAAAGGACCACTGTTACCAATACACGTCGTGCAACCATAACCCACCACGAAGAAACCCAACTGCTCCAGATACGATAGCAGGTCAGCTTCCTGCAAATAGCGCGTCACCACTGTGGAACCGGGCGCAAGACTGGTTTTGACATACGGCGGCACACTCAGACCGTGTTCAACGGCCTTTTTCGCCAGCAGTCCCGCCCCAATCATCACCGAGGGATTCGACGTATTCGTGCAGCTTGTGATCGCGGCGATCACCACTGCACCGTGTCCCATCGTAGCTTGTTGGCCGTTATCGCCCACCTTGACCGGCGCTTGAGCTTCCAGGGTGTGCTGCTCCAACGCAAAACCGCGCTCACTCGTCGGCGCTACCAAGTCACGATGGAAGGTGTCGTGCATCGCAGTGAGTTCGATACGGTCTTGCGGACGCTTCGGCCCCGCGAGACTAGGGACAACGGCCCCCATATCGAGTTCCAGCGTAGCGGTGTACTCAGGATCGGGCATCGCGTCCGTGTGGAACAAGCCCTGTGCCTTCGTGTACTGCTCGATCAACGCCACCTGTGCCTCAGAGCGCCCCGTCAGACGCAAATACCGCAGCGTCTCATCATCGACCGGGAAGAAGCCCATCGTCGCGCCATATTCAGGAGCCATGTTCGCCAACGTCGCGCGATCCGGCAGGCTCAGCGTACTCAGCCCTGGTCCGAAGAACTCCACGAATTTGCCAACCACACCCTGTTTACGCAACATCTGCGTGACCATCAACACCAAGTCAGTCGCGGTTGCACCCTCCGGCAGTTCGCCAAGCAGTTTGAACCCCACGACTTCGGGCGTGAGCATATAAATCGGCTGCCCCAGAATCACCGCTTCGGCTTCGATACCGCCCACACCCCAACCCACGACGCCCAAGCCATTGATCATCGTGGTATGCGAATCAGTCCCTACCAGACTGTCTTGGTAAACCACCGTCTCGCCCTCGATTTCCGCCGTCAACACACCGCGCGCGAGATATTCAAGGTTCACCTGATGCACAATCCCCGTTGCCGGAGGTACAGCCCGGAACTTATCAAATGCCCCCTGCCCCCACCGGATAAATTCGTAACGCTCACGGTTGCGCGCAAATTCGATCTCCGCGTTGAGTTGCAGTGCGCCCGCAAACCCATACTGATCCACCTGCACAGAATGATCAATCACAAGATCAACCGGGATCATCGGTTGAATACGCGCAGGATTGCCGCCCAAACGCAGCAGCGCAGAGCGTAGCGCGGCCAAGTCCACCAGGGAAGGCACGCCAGTGAAGTCCTGCAAAATCACACGCGCAGGCTTGAAAGGCATTTCGCCCCGTGTAGCAGGCGCGGGCGTCCATTGAGCCAGCCGCGCCACGTCACCATCAGTAATCTCGAAGCCGTTGTTATTGCGCAACACCGATTCCAGAAGCACCCTGATCGAGAATGGCAACTTCGACACCATCCCCACACCCTGATCTTCCAACGCACCAAGACGATAATACACTAACGGTGTCGCCGCGCCTTCGAGTACAGTGCGCGCACCAAACGGATCACGCAGTTGTCGTTGGGTCATCACTTACCTTCCTTGTGTTTGCGCGTCAAGTTCACAACTCAACAGAGGGAGCTTGCCCGCTCAGACCATAATTTCGTCAACCAAGATTATCCACCCCT
>CBEVZO010000442.1:0-4146 GCA_965554365.1 uncultured Anaerolineae bacterium | reverse complement strand
AACATATGAAACAGGGATGAAAATCCAGCCAGGACACAGATTCCGTTGGGCTTAAGTGCGCGCCTGAACGCCAGGGCCGAATGATTCGACACCAGGTCATAAATCAGGTCGTAACGGGGCCCGTTTTTGGTGAAATCGTCTTGCGTGTAATCAATGGCATGATCGGCCCCAATCGAGCGCACCAAGTCCAGATTCCGCGTGCTGCACACGCCAGTGACTTCAGTCCCGTACGATTTGGCAATCTGCACCGCAAACGTCCCCACACCGCCAGATGCGCCATTCACCAACACCTTCTGCCCGGACTGAATGTGTCCCGTGTCGCGCAGCCCCTGGAGCGCGGTGAGGGCTGCAACGGGGGCGGCTGCCGCTGCCTCAAACGAAACACTGGCCGGTTTCAGCGCCAATTTATCTTCAGCCGCACACACGTACTCGGCGAACCCGCCTGCGCCCACGAACCCGAATACCTCGTCCCCTGGCTGAAACTGCGTTACGCCGCTGCCCACCGCTTCAACCCGCCCGGCAATGTCAGCGCCAAGCTTTGGGTTTTTCGGCTTTCGCAGCCCGCCTCCCAGTCGAACCAGGAACGGCGCGCCTCTCATGAGATGCCAGTCCAGCGGATTCGCGGCTGCCGCATGGACTTTGACAAGGACTTCGTTGTCTTTGGGCGTGGGTTTTTCAACCTCGGTGAATTGCAGTACATCCGGTGATCCGTATGTTGTGAACACAATCGCCTGCATGTGTTTCCTCCAAGCTTGTTGTGATCCAGTTATGTTTACCATATTAATACGTCAAAGATCGTTGAGAGGTTGCACCGCGTGGTTTGTTGTGTGCTGCAACTAAG
Organism: uncultured Anaerolineae bacterium; assembly: GCA_965554365.1. Taxonomy (GTDB): domain Bacteria; phylum Chloroflexota; class Anaerolineae; order Aggregatilineales; family Aggregatilineaceae; genus CAYRNY01. The sequence continues at coordinate 3,305 of CBEVZO010000442.1, read as the reverse complement.
TGCAAGCGAGTTGTGCGCAAACTATTTGAGGGGTATCTTTAGGGGGTGAACTAACTGCAAGAAACTTGGTGCAAGCGTCTTCTGAAAGGATACAAGCCATGACATCCCTGCGGGTACGTCTGTTGTTGGTGGGACTCATGCTGTTTATGACCTTCGCGCCGCTGGTGGCAGAAGTAAGCGCGCAAGACGATCTCGTTGCCGCGCTCGAAGTGATAGACGCGGGCGTACAGGTCAAGCGCGTGGATACCGCAAACTGGGTTCCGGTGCGCGTGGAAACGCTGATCGGGCCGGGCGACGTGATTCGCACCGACGCGACCGGACAGGCGCGTATCACGTTCTTCGCCGACGGCACGCAGGTGGACCTGGAACCAGAAACCGAGTACCGCATCATCGAGTTTTCGGGCGACGAGGATGAATTCACCCTCACGGTTGAGGTGCTGGCGGGCATCACGCGGCAGCAGTTTGAACGGCTGGTGGGTGAGGGATCATCCTACACGGTGGTCACCCCTGGCGCAGCGATGACCGTGCGCGGGACCGATTTCGCGATTCGTGTGGAGCATGATGGGCGTTCGTCTGTGCTAACCTACGAGGGACTGGTCGCGGCCAACGAGGACGGGGAAGGCGCGGAAGTGCCGCCGAACTTTGGGCTGCGCGCCGAGGTCGATAAACAGTTGAGCGATGTGGTCCCCGCGACGACGTTTGAAGAACTGGATTTCGCGCTCGACGGATGCCCTGGCACGTTCGACACCGCAGCGGACGTGAACTTGAATGTGCGGCTCGGCCCCGGCGCGCAGTTCGACCGCGTCGGCACGGTTCCCCCGGCGGGTATTACGAACATCATCGGCGTGAACGAAGGCGACGATTGGTATCGTATCCCCTTCCGCGATGGCTACGGCTGGGTCTACTCCGCGACGATGACGGTGGACTGGCTAGCTACCTGCTCGCTGGCGGTGTATCCTGACGGGCGCATGGAAGATATTTCGCGGTACGCGCTCGTGGGCAACGTTGAGATCAATGGGTTCGTGGCGGTGGAGGTCGCGAATATGCGCGGCGGGCCGGGCACAGCCTACGATCGGGTGGCGCAATTGACGTTTGGCGATGAGTTAATCATCACCGGGCGCACCGAAGATCAGAGTTGGCTGCGCGTGCGGACGCTCACCGGGCTGGATGGCTGGATGGCGGCGTTCCTCGTGGACGTGGAAGTCGATCTGGGCCAGATTGGCATGGTAGACAGCACGCCGGGCATGGAGGATGCGGAAGCGACTCCTGAGGCTGCGCCAGAAGAAGATGCAGCGGAAGACGCCGAAGTCCCGGCTGACGACGATGACGATCACGCCGCCGCTGGCGACGACGATGACGACGACGATGACGGTGATCAGTAATTTACTGCGGCAGCGGGTGGATGAACCCCGTCGCCGCCTCTCGACCGGCATACAGATCGGGATCGGGACGGCGCTGTTTGTGCTGTTGCTCGCCGGGCTGGACCTGTTTCCGTATCTGCGCCTGTCGCTGAACAACGTCTACTTCGTCCCGCGTGATACGACCGCTACGATTGTGATCGTGGCAGCGGACGATGCGAGTCATGCGGCCTATGGGCGTGCGCTCACCGACTGGACACGCGATCTCCACGCGGAGTTGGTGAGCATTGTCAGCGCGAACGGCGCGCGTGTGCTGGCGTTTGACGTGCTGTTCGCTGATCCTGACGACGCCGATGCTGAACTGCTCGCGGTGATGGAGCAGGCACGGTTGGAAAGCGACGCGCGCACGCGTTTCGTGATGCCCGCTGTGCCTGCACAGCGCGAAGACATCACCGCCCAGGACGCCGTACGTTATTCGCACATGCTGCTGCCTACCGAGGGGCTGCGGGGTGATGTCGTGGCGTATGGGCACACCAGCGCCCTACCGGATGTGGACGGCGTGATCCGCTGGCAGCCCACGCGCATCATCACCCCGCACGAGGACTATTTCTCCTTCGCGATTGTGTCCTACCTCAGCTATAACGGCGTCTCCCCGATGTTTTATCCGCAGGTGATCAGCACCAGCCCTGACACATTACACCTACCGGGCGAGCTGGATATTCCAGTGGATGCCACAGGGCAGATGCGCCTCAACTACTTCACTGCGCCGGGCACAGACCGGGGCTTCACGATTGTGTCGTATCAAGACGTGATCAACGGTGACGTGGACCCGGCGGTGTTCAACGACAAAATCGTGTTGGTAGGCGTGCATAACTACACCGGCTTCGGCGACCGCTACGGCGTACCGATCAGTCTGGAAGGGCGTACGATGTCCGGCGTGGAGATTCACGCCAATATCATCGAGACACTGCTGCAACACGAAACACTAAGCTGGCAAAGCGTAGGCGCGCAGTCCGTGATGCTCGTGCTGCTGGCGCTGTTTGCGGGCGTGGGCTATGGGATCATGGCGCAGCGCTGGACCAGCTTCGTGCTGGCGCTGCTGGCGCTGCTGTTGCTGGGGGTGGCGGGGGCCTTTGTCGTATTCACCACGCAGCATCACATGGTGGACCTGTTCTATATGCTGCTGGCGTTGGGTCTGCCCGCGCCGGTCACGCTGGTGGTGAACACTATTTTGGAGACACGCCGCCGCCAGCGCGCGGAATTGCTGCTCGATAGCGTTGTTACCGCGTCCAGCCAGCGGCTCGAACTCGCGCTCACGCTGCCCGCGATTGCACGCGATCTCAGCGCGATCTTGCGCGGGGCCAGCGTCGAAATCTGGCTCTGGGACGCGGTGCGCGAACGACTGGATCGCGCGTATCCCGCAGTGCCCCCCGATCCTGATGACGATACGGGGAAAGCTATGCTGGGCGCGGTGCGTATTGACGATCCGGCGCACGAAGCAGACGAGACAGCATCCGAAGCGGAATCTGATGCACCGCCGCTGCCGCCGGTTGATCCTGCGGTGCGGGCGTTTGTCGCGACGACACTGCAAACCACCGAGGTCCAGCAAAACGACAAACTGCTGGGTGTCCCGTTGGCATGGCAGCAGGAACCGTTAGGGGTGATTGTCGCGACCACGCGGCGGCGGCCTTCACGCGATCAGCGCGATCTGCTGATGCTGTTCGGGTGGCAAACCGCATCGATCATCGCGAACGTGGTGCAGTATCGTGAAACGGCAGAACTCAGCGACCTCAAGACGCGGTTGCTGCGTATGGCCTCGCACGACCTCAAAAATCCGCTCAGCGTGGTGATGATGTACGCCGAGTTGATGCAGGAAATGGCCGAGGAAGAAGGTCTGAACCCGAAAACATTGGAGCGCCTGGGGATCATCTACAGCGCAGGCCACAT
>CBEVZO010000441.1:0-4148 GCA_965554365.1 uncultured Anaerolineae bacterium | reverse complement strand
TCGGATGGAGAGGGGGATTTAGGGGGTGAGGCCGAGCGCGTTTGAATTCACATAGCGCGTAGTATGCAATCAGGATGCACGACACAAAAGGGAGAACCTAATGGACATCTACCGTCCGCAACCACAAGCACAGGCCCTCGGCACACGCATCGACATGCGCGCCGTGATGCTCGAAGTTTACCTCTGGATGACGCTGGGCCTGATCACCACTGCCGTTGTCGCGCTCGTCTTTGCCAGCACTGGCATCACCGCCAGCCTGGGGCCGCTGCTATTTGTCGCCGTCATCGGACAGATCGGCATGGTGTTCTACCTGAGCGCCCGCATCTTCAAGATGGAACCTGCCGTCGCGCAGCGCATGTTCCTGCTCTACGCCGCGCTGATGGGCGTCACCATGTCCACCATCTTTTATTGGGCGGACCTGGGCGAGATCTACCTCGCGCTGTTCTCGACCAGTGCCATGTTCGGCGCGATGACCGTCGTCGGCTACACGACCAAAACCGATCTCACCAAACTGGGCAGCATCTTGATGATGGGCCTGATCGGGCTGATCATCGCGATGGTGGTCAACCTGTTTGTGGGCAGCTCCGCCCTTTACTGGCTCATTTCCATCGCGGGCGTGGTCATTTTTACCGCCCTGACCGCGTATGACACGCAGAAAATCAAAAACGCAGCGGGACAACTGGAGATGCAAGGCGTCAGCAGCGGCGCGGCAGCCGTGCGCCAGATCGCGCTGATGGGTGCGTTGATCTTGTATCTGGACTTCATCAACCTGTTCCTGTTCATGCTACGCCTGATGAGCCGGGATTAACATCAATCCGATTCCACAGCACAAAACCACCTCACCGGGCGTATATTCGCTATGCGTCCGGTTTTGCTTTAGAATCACCGGTAGCGCAAATGGCGTAGTCACCCTATGCGGACCTCTGGTGGGGAAATCCGCGTGTGCGAGTTGGCCCCTCCCCTAAATCCCCTCCCCATGGCGCTGCGCTGATGGAGAGGGAACTTCACCACGCGATCGGCTCCCCCTCTCCGGCTTAACGGGGCGTGACCGCACTACAGGTCACGCGGGGGCACGGGGGGGGTGAGGTTGGGTTGCGCCTGGGATATCCGCGCTAATTTTTTAACTGCATCAGTGGCGGGGCGAGGTCGCGCAGCGATTCATGCGCCCTTGATGATATGAGGGAAGGACAAACCTGTGCCTCGGTTGCAGATATGGACGCGGTTGGGAATAGTTATCACGCTGTGCGCGTTAGGTGTGCTGAGCATGCCACCACATAGCCGCGCCCAGAACGATCCCCCAACGGACTACCCCACCGAAGTACAGTATGCCACCGCTGGCGTGCCTTCCCCGATTATGCTGCGCTTTCCCGGCGGCGTGCCCCCTTACACACATTCAGTCACCGGATCGCTGCATGGTCGCATCAGCACCACCTCCGGTACAGCACTGGTCTACACCGCCGACGCGGACTTTCTGGGCACGGACCACTTCATCTACACTATGTTCGACGCCGCAGGCAACACATTTACACAGCGCGTTGAGATTCGCGTCGTGCCGCCCGCCGCCTATACGCGGGACGTGTTCGCAGCGGAGCCGGACAGCACGCCACCGGCTACCCCACGCGCGCCGGAGCAAGTGCCAAACGAATGGATTGTGCGCTACGACAGCCGCGCCACCACCCGCGTCGCCGTTGCCGCCCTGGTCAACGAGATACAGGGCACAACCATCAACGACATTCCGCAGCTTAACGCCACTGTCGTGATCCTGCCGGACGAGGACGCGGTGAACCTGCTGCGCGCACGCCCCGAAATTGCGCGTGTCGAGCCGAATCTGCTGCGCACCGTCGCCCTCACGCCCAACGATCCGCAGCGTTTCGACCAGTGGGGGCTGAACGCGATTGATGTTTACGATGCGTGGAACATGGCGCGCGGGACCGGCGAAGTCATCGCCATTCTGGACACCGGCGTGAAGCTCACGCACGCGGACCTTGCGGCTCACATCATCGGCGGTTGGGACTTCGTGAACGACGACGCCGACGCCTCGCCCAACCCCAGCGCGAGCAACGCCTCACACGGCACGCACGTTCACGGAACCGCCAACGCCGTCACCAACAATGATCGCGGCGTGGCAGGTGTCGCCTGGGACGCCCGCTCGATTCATGCGCGCATCATCGGCACTATTGGCGCATCGGCCTACGATATCGCTGCGGGCGTGATCTGGGCCACCGACAACGGGGCCAGCGTGATCAACATGAGTCTCGCCGGGCCGGGCTGGGTGTCGCTGGAACGTGACGCGATGGATTATGCGGCAGCACGCGGCGTGATCCTGGTGGCGGCGGCGGGCAACGATAACACCTCCACCCCCTACTATCCCGCCTCGTATGACCATGTGCTGAGCATTTCTGCGACCAAGTTCGACAACGGGCGCACGAGTTTCTCCAACAAGGGCAACTACATCGATCTCGGCGCGCCGGGCGCGAACATTCTCAGCACAATGTTCCCCACTGGCTACGACCGCAAAAACGGCACGTCGATGGCCTCGCCGCATGTCGCGGGCGTCGCGGCGCTGGTCTGGTCACGCGGACTCGCCACCACGCGCGAAGAAGTCATGGAGGCGCTGCAATGCTCCGCGTTGGACCTCGACATAGCCGGTTGGGATTTCAAATTCGGTTGGGGCTTGGTCCAGGCTGAAGCTGCCGTGCGCTATAATCCGGCAACGACGGCCTCCTGTTTGCCCGACGTAGCACATGACGACTTAGATCAGGCGCATGTGATCACCCATTCGAGCTACATCCACGAGGTAGACACCACACAGGCAACGCACTGGGAAGATGATCCGCGCCCGTGCGCCGGGTGGGGCTTCCGCACCGTATGGTATAAGTACACTGTGCCCACCGACGCGCATCTACGCATGACAACCTATGCCAGCACCTACAACACGGTCCTCGCGGTGTATACCGGCACGCGCGGCAATCTGACGCAGGTCACTTGCAACGACGACTACGATGGCACAACGTCCTCGGTGGGTTTCTCGGTCAACGCAGGCGACGAATACTATTTCATGATCGCCTCGAAGGAATACGAGGAGGATCGCGGCACGCTGCGCATCAGTATGCACCTGGACTACGAACTGCCGACCGGCTGCCACCCCTCGCCCACCACCAACGCGATCATCTGCTCGGCGGAATAAGAAACCGTTTGAAAACCTCATCCCCTCGCTGCGCGTGGAGAGGGGATTTAGGGGTGAGGTAAACTTAAGACAACTACCCAACGCGACACAACCCTTGATGCCTGTCCGCCCCTGAACCACACGCGGAGAAGGCCCGCTTTTCGCGCTTAGCTAATCGCTAACCGCTTTTTTGGAGATACAATGACCCACGACGCCAAATCACTCTCGCAGCAGCAGTTCGGCAAACACGCAGCGGGCTATGTCACCTCCACCGCACACAGCACAGGCTACAGCCTGGACCAGATCGCCGCGCTGCTCCAACCGCGTCCCGGCTGGCGCGTGCTGGACGTAGCGACCGGCGGCGGACACACGGCGCTGCAACTCGCGTCCGGCGGCGCGTGGACCGTTGCGGGCGATCTGACGCACAACATGCTGCGCGCGGCACGCGACCACATCACCGCGAGGGCTACCAACGGCCCCGTCACCTTCGCGCAGCACGACGCGGAAGCGTTGCCCTTTGCACCGGCCACCTTCGACGCCGCGACCTGCCGCATTGCACCGCACCACTTCCCCAACGTAGCGCAGTTCGTGCGCGAGATGGCGCGCGTTGTGAAACCGGGCGGTGTCGTCGCCGTCGTGGACCAACTCTCCCCGTCCGCACCGCAGGCCGCGCGCTACGTCAACGCCTTTGAGCGCCTGTGCGATCCGAGTCACGGCTGGGCATACAATCAGGTCGAATGGGAAGGCTTCTTCGGGAGCGCAGGTCTGGTCGTGGAACATGTCGAGGCCTTCGATACGTGGCACGATCTCGTACCCTGGGCGGAGCGCATGGGCAACGACGCCCCCACCATCGACCGGCTGCGCGCGATGTTACATCAGGCTCCCGATCCGGTCGCCGCGTGGATGAAGCCCGCCACCGCCACACCCGGCGCGGAGCGTTTCGTGATCCGGCAATTTCTGCTCATCGGGCGCAAGACGGAAT
>CBEVZO010000440.1:0-4149 GCA_965554365.1 uncultured Anaerolineae bacterium | reverse complement strand
TTACCCGTTTCAGGCCATTTGTCTACCCACAACGTTCAAATCCGTGATTTACTGAGTGTATCTTTTTCGATTGAAACGCGATCCGTGCGTTTACCCCTATCCCCCCAGCCCCCTTTCCCCACAGGCGGAGAAAGGGGGAGCGGACCGCGCACATGTGAGCATAAAGTCCCTCTCCGCCTGCGGGGAGGGATTTAGGGAGGGGTAAACTCACAAGCCTAAATACTATTTTCAACCGAGTTCGATACACGACCTAGAAAAATGGCCTAACCGAGAGGTTACGAGGATTACGCCCGCGCGATGATGTCCGTTAGTTCTCGACGAGGGGTTCCGGCTCCTCTGTTTCAAGCGGTTCTGGCGTGGATGTGGCCCCGTTGCCGAGCAGGTTCTCCGCGCGCGCCTTTTCAATCTGGTAGGCGATGAACGTGACAAACAGCACGGCAAACGTGGCGGTCGTGTCGAAATTGATGTCGTCAGAGATGATGTGCTCTACTTGCGCGGTGAAGAAGCGGTAGATCAGTGCCATGTAGACATTTTGCACGATCTTGCCGCCGATCATGGGCACGATCATCTTGCGCCAGGGATACTGGATCATCGCCAGTGGTACGATGATCACCGCATCGGGCGCGGGCGTCGCGGATGCCAGCCACACAAACAGCGGAATCACACCCGGTTTGCGCTCAATCGTGCGTTTGGTCCAACGGAACAATGCGCTTTTTTCGAGGTCTTCCACGTGCTTGACCAACGTATGCGCGACGGCGTAGGAGGCCAGTTCCCCGATCCCGGAACCGACGCCCGCCGCCGTACCGAGGCCAATCACCTCTAACACGTTGTCGGCATAGATCGAGAGCGTCATCAGCGGCAGCGCGTAGGGGATCAGGATCACCAGCGTGACATTGGCAAACATGCCGATGAAGAACATCCCGACATAACCCCACTCGGTGAACCAGTTCATCGCGTTGTTGACGGCGCGTTCGGCCCCACCGAGTGCATCGTATGCGTTCAGCACGGCCAGTCCACCCAGAATGAGCGTGGTGATGAGCGTGTATTTGAGTTCAATCCGGTAACGGTATAGCCAGCCCCGCATTACAGCCCACTTTGAACAATTCGAGCAGAAAAAACAATGCGCGCTGAGCCGCGCGCAGAAGCATGATGATCAAATTGAAGCGCAGACGCGGTGTCAAGCCCCCGTGTCGCGCGTTAATACGTTTCCGCTCGCCCCGATACCACCGTGGGCTGTTGGCGCTGCCGCGTGTCGCCGCGTGCCAACTGCACTTTTTCGGCTTGATACGCGAACAGGCCCAGGCAGACCACAATCAGCAGCAGCGTGCCGCCGAAATTCGCGTTTTCTGACATCTGTCCGGTGAACAACCCGGCAGCATAGAAGTACAGTGTCGCCATGACCAGATTGCCGCACACTTTGCCGGTCGCGACCAGCGCCACGATTGTGCGCCAGGGATAACGCACCAACGCCAGCGACGTGGTGATCATGCCCTCCGGTGCGGGCGTTGCGGAGGCCAGCCACACGATCACGGGGATCGTACGCGGATAGCGATCCACCACGCGGCGCACAAAGCGCACCATGCGGTTATCAGCGGCGTGGTCTATTTGTGAGAGCATCGAGTTGGCGACAGAATAGGCCATCGTCGCGCCGAACCCCGCGCCCAACCCAGCCGCGAGGCCGAGCAGCAGCGCATCATGGTGCGATTCCGCATATAGCACCAGCGTGAACAGCGGCAAACCATACGGCAATGGCATCACCAGCGTCAGGTTGGAGACATAGGCAATCGCGAACATGCCCAGCACACCCCACTTGGTGAGGTGCTGCATCCATTGGCTGAGTTGATGTTCAAATCCAGCCAGCACACCAAGCCAGGTCAACGTCAACAAACCCGCCAGCAGTAGCATGGAGAGCAGCGCGTATTTCAGTTCTAGCCGGTAGTGATGCATAATTCGCAGCATATGACCCACTTTCATGCGCCGCACCACGCCGGTGGATGTTTCAGGCGTGATACGGACGGTATTCTACCCTGAATCAGACAAATTGCCAGCCCGGTTGCGTTAAGTCTCGCTCAAACAAAACCAAACCGGTGTTAGTCACTGGGTATGAATACGCATAAGGTGTGTGCTGGGTTGCAGCGATCAACGTGAGACGTGCGGATGGCCCTTGATCCACCAGCGCCAGGGGATCGAGAGCCAGGGGTCGGGGACGTGCTTGCCCAGCCCGATGCGCGGCCCGGTCTGTACATCCGCGTCCGGCACGGGCGCGCCCAGCTCGATCCACAGGTCGGATGCTGGGGTGGTGAGATCGGCGCGGTTGTTGTCCCGGTTGATAGCGAGCGCTTTGGTCAGGCGACCCGGCCCGCTGGTCCACTGTTTGAAGGGGCGACCGGCGCGGTTGATGCCGATCACGTCCAGGCCGTCCAGCGGCTCGATAGCGCGGATCAACACGGCGGCGGGCGTCTCCGCTGGTTCGCAGACGGCGTTTAGCAGCCAATGCACGCCATAGGTGAGGTAGACGAACGTGCGACCCGGCGCTTCCCACATGGGCAGGTTGCGCGGCGTCTTGCCCATGCGCGCATGGGACGCGAGATCGCCGGTGGTGCGGTAGGCTTCCGTCTCCACGATGCGGCCAGCAAGACGCACGCCGTCCACGCGCCGCACGAGGATCGCGCCGATCAATGCCCGCGCCACTGTCCGCGCGTCCTGCGCATAAAAGTCGTGGTGGGGGATGGTGATCGTATGGTCGCTCATTCGGGTTTATTCCTGTTCGCAATCGGATCGCCGGGAGTAGACCGCCTCGATTAGCGTATTCATCATCGGTTGGTGTACGGCGAATTTATCCTGTGGCACAGACACTTCCACGAGATAGCGGTGCGTAAAACGGATATAGCCTCTGCGCGCGTCACGCTGAAACTCTACGGCGGGCATGAGGGTGTCACATACGAGTGTTTCTGCCAACAGCGCGGCCCAGTCTTGATCGTCTGGCAGGCCGTAGGTGGTCTCTGCGAAGTCTACCACCGCTTGCCAGTGTTCGGGCGCTAAGGTTGACTGTTGTTCATGCCCCAAAAGATACGGGTTCATCAGCACCAGACGGATCATCACCGGACTGCTAGCGGACGTAATTTCGATATCGCCGTTGGCTATCGTATGCTCAATCCAGTCTGTTGGATAGGGAATATGTGTGAAAAACTCTGGTTCACGATAGTCAAACCAAGGGCCGTTCAGAAACAACGTGTGCTGAAACTCTGGGTGCAGATAAAACTGATAGCTGTCCGCATAGTTGAGCATCGCAGTGTAGAGTGCCTCGTGTGCGGCCCAATCCGCGTCGGAGGTCAGCACTGCTATATACACGCCCTCGATAGGGCCACGCGCGTGTCTGTCGGAGGCCATGTAACGCAGACGTGCGCTGGGAGGTGTCACCGGCTGCGTGATGTCGCCGCCGAATGCCGCCGTGAGATAAGCGTCAATCCAAAAGTCGAGATACTCTGGCGAAACGAAACCCTCGGTGGGCATGATCAACAGCATCGGGAATGTGGGCGATTCCCCGGCGAAAAATGCGGCAACTTCGCCCGCTCCCGCTGGTTGCGGAGCCAGCACATACAACTGCTGCATACTGTCCACCACTGCCCAGGGTTCCTCATCCGTAACCGGGATCGTAAATGTGTTCATCATCCAACCATCCGGTACACGCAGATCAAGCTGAAGTTCCGCCAGATGGAACCGCTGAGGTGGAAGTGTTGTTTCGGGTGGCAGATCGGGATAGGTACGGCTGCTGCAACCCCAAAACAGCAGCGGATCGACATGCTCATCCAGATCGATCAAGCGCGCGACATCCGGCACATCAGCGGCGGCGGCAAATGTGGGATCAGGTGTTCCGGCGGGGATATGACCGTAGAAACGTGAAAGATAATCGTTGCCAGTGACCAATCGTAACAGCAATGGATCGTCCTTCAGGTCTTCGATCTGGAACGTCACGGTGCGCGTACGTTCGTCTTCCATGCCCATAGTTGGCGCGCGGAGCTGTGTCACAAATGCTTGTCCGTTAGCGACGTCCAACGCTTGCTGTACGGCAATTGGATATTCGCGCTGAAAGTCTAATGGACAAATCAGAAAAAACTCGCATAATTAGAGGGTATGGCACACAGACGA
>CBEVZO010000439.1:0-4152 GCA_965554365.1 uncultured Anaerolineae bacterium | reverse complement strand
TTTTGCTGATGGTAATCGCTGAAAGCTGTTCAAAAGGAGTTTTCCGTGCAATATGTTCGTTTAGGACGCACTGGCATGAAGGTGTCGCGCATCTGCCTGGGTATGATGACTTACGGCACGCCCCAATGGCGCGATTGGGTATTGGACGAAGAGACGAGCCGCCCGTTCATCAAGCGCGCGCTGGAACTGGGCATCAACTTTTTCGACACGGCGGATATGTACTCGCTGGGCGTGTCGGAGGAGGTCACCGGGCGGGCGTTGCGCGACTTTGCGAAACGGGACGAGGTGATTGTCGCCAGTAAAGTCTACCAACCCATGAGCGACGATCCCAACGCGCGCGGCCTCTCGCGTAAGCACATCATGGACAGCATTGACGCGTCGCTGAAGCGTTTGGGCATGGACTACGTCGATCTGTACCAGACACACCGCTGGGATTATGAGACGCCCATCGAGGAAACGATGGAGGCGCTCAATGATATTGTGCGCGCGGGCAAGGCGCGCTACATCGGCGCGTCGAGCATGTGGGCGTGGCAGTTCGCTACAGCGAATCATGTCGCGGAAAAGAACGGTTGGACGCGTTTTATCTCGATGCAGAACCATTACAACCTGATCTACCGCGAAGAAGAACGCGAGATGATCCCGTACTGCATCGAAGACGGGATCGCGCTGATCCCCTGGAGTCCGATGGCGCGCGGCTTCCTGGCGGGCAATCGCACGCGAGGCAAGAGTGGTGATACTGCTCGCAGCAAGTCCGATGGGTTCGCGCACCATTTGTACTACACTGACGCCGACTTCACCATCGTGGACCGGGTTGAGGAAACCGCGCAGCAGGTTGGCTGCACTCCGGCGCAGATCGCGCTGGCGTGGATGCTCAACAAGCCGCACATCGCCAGCCCGATCATTGGCGCGAGCAAGATGCCGCATCTGGAACAGGCAGTGGCGGCGTTGGAGATCACGCTCAGCGCCGAGCAGATCGCGTATCTAGAAGAGCCGTACCAGCCGCGCGCGGTGCTGAGTCATCAATAGTGGGGGACGCGAACGCAGTGTAACACGGGGAGCCGTTGCGCTCCCCGTATGTGATTCTCATGCCAAACGTGCAGGAATTTATTCGTCGTGTGGCGACGACGGTGGCAGCCAGCCGAAAGGCGTTTCGTCATCAGCCACGTCGCTGCTGACGCGTCGCCGGGACCGGGCGCGCGGTGTGCGGGTACGCCGGGGGTGGCGCACGCGTTGGATGCGTCCTAGTTGTCGCAACTGTGGGGCATAGAGCATCTGGTTGGCCGGGAGTTCGGGTTGCAGCGCGGCATGTGTGATGCCCCGCGCGACAATGTCCACTGGCAGCGGGGCGCGCCGTCCAGAAAAGACACGCAAAAACGGCAGTGCCCCGATCCGTGAGAGCAGCGCGAAGAATGTGCCACTGGACTGCACACGATCAAACAGGACCGGCGCACGTACAATCGACCAGTGCAATCCGCTGTTGCGCAGATATTCCTCGGCTTCGCGTTTGCTGCGCAGGTATTCCGCCGGGACGCCTGGTGGACTGCTCACCGCACTAAGCAACACAAGGTACGGCACGCCGTCGCTGATCGCCATGCCCGTGACGTTGCGTGCGGATACGAGGTTAAGTTGGTGGAAGGTCAGACCGCGTTCAGGTTGGGCGCGGATGCTGCCGACGAGGTGGATCACCACGCCGTGCCCGCGCGAGCGTCCTTTGAGGCTGGCGGGATGCCACACATCACCGGACACCATGCGTACATGGCGGCGCAGCGTGCCCAGTTTTTCCTCGTGGTCGGAGCGCACCAATACGGTGACATCCGCGCCCGCTTCGACCAATTCACTGATCACGCGCAGCCCGACAAAACTGGTCCCCCCAGTGATGAATACCTTGTTCCAGTTGCGTCTTGGCATACCCTCACGGCCCTTTAATCATCACCGCATGCGGTTACTTCGCGGCTTCCGGTGGCAGTTCGTAGGTGTGGTCGCAGTGATCGTCGCCTTCCATCAATGTCTTGGTGCGTGTGAAACGGATGGCGGGATTCAACCCCTGGCAGAAGCCTTCGTCATAGGCACAGAAGAACGCAAACCCGATGTCTGCGGCGTTGTGTGCGCGCATGGTGTCGGCTAGGGCGCAGCGTGTCACGCGCAGAGCAAGCCGGGTCGGCGTTTGCTCCTTGATGACAAAATCTGTTTGCTCGGTAATCTGGTTCCAGAGCGTGTCCAGCACGGCATTCAGATCGCGCGTCTCCACTTCGGCGTTTTGCATGGTGGCACGCGCCTGGTCGCTGACGTGCTGCGCGACGGTTTCCAGAATCTCAGGGCCGTGCTGCGCAACCAGTTTATTGAACAGCGTCGCGCGTTCGATCATCATGCGATTCATCCACATGGTATAGGCGGCTTGCAGTTCTTGCTCGGACATTTTTCCCTCCGTGTCTGCGTGTACTTAACGTTCTGACCCGTCTCCCATTCTAACCGGGCGGGTACGGGCGGTCAATTGTCCGTGTGTGCGGGGTCGTTTTCCGCAATATACATGCCCCCAAACCCCTCTGCCCCCTCTCGATGCATTTGACTTGTTACCGGAGCGCGTTATAATGATATACGACTCGTCTAACGATAGACGAGAAGCGTAAAAATATATGGAACGTATGACGATGGCTGACTATCTAAACCGCCATGCGCAGCGCAAAGCTGCCACACACCAGAGCTTGATCGACGCGGCACGGGCTGTGATCGTGGAACAAGGTTACAGCAAGGTTGAAATCCTCGACATCACCGAGCGCGCCGACGTGAGCAAGGCGACGTTTTACACGCATTTTCCCAACAAGGAAGCGTGCGTCCGCGAGATGATGGAGCAGGGTTTTGATGCGCTGGTCGAGGAACTCCTGAAAATCCAACAAACGATCACTGCCGAGAATGAGTGGATTGAAACGACATTGGGGCGCGTCTTTAGTTGGGCGCAAGATAACCGCGAACTGCTGCTAATTATGGTCGGTGGCGCAGCGTCCTCGCAGCTCAACGTGTTTGGGCGCACTTACATGGCCGATGTTGTGGAACGCACGCTGGTGACGCGCCAGCCGCCACTGGCGATACGTTCAGATTATCCGCCCACTGTGCAGGCGCAGGTGGTGACGGGGATTATGATTCAACTACTGGGCTGGTGGCTGGAAAACGATGTTGATTATTCAGCGCAGGACCTCGCACGCTTGGTGCGCGAAGTGTTGCAAAGCGGTCTGAGCGCGGATGATACTGACGACGCTGCGGTATCGTAGACGATATTTTGATAAGGAGTGGATGGGCATGGGATTTGCACGCATAGGCCGTTTGGCGACACGCTACCGTCTGTCGATTATTGGGGTGTGGATCGCGGCAGCCGTGATCATCACCGCGTTTGCGCCGAACATTGAGCATGTTGCCAGTTCGGATACCTCGGATTTTTTGCCGAACAACGCCCCGTTCCGTCATGCAGATGATGTCTATGCAGCGGCGTTTCCTGGCGATGGGACGTCCGGGGGAACGGTGATTGTCATTGATGCGCGTGGCATCGACGAAGGCGTGTTTGAACCAGGGGCGGACACGTTCGAGGCGCAGATCGATACGACGGTCGGGCGGTTTATTGATGCGTTTGCCGCGTGGTCGCAAAGTGACGCTGCGCCGGAAACGTTCGCGACGGTGGACTATCCGACGATGAACGCGACGGCGGCGGCGCTGATGGTGGCCTCGGATAGTGGCGACGATCCGGCGTTGGCGAATCAGGTCGCGCTGATTCGTGTATCGATCACGGCCTCGCCCACTGAGGAAGAGAGTGTGGAGGCGTTGGAAACGATTGACGCGTGGCTAGCCGAACACCGGCCCGCTGGTGTGCAAACGTACCAGACCGGCGCATCACCCATCGTGAACGATACTACCTCGTCGATCAAAACCAGCGTGGACCGCACAATTTGGGTGACGGTGGTGCTGGTGATCTTGATGCTGCTGATGGTCTATCGCTCGCCGGTCAGCCCGCTGATTCCGTTGGCGGCGGTGACGGTCGCGTACCTGATCACGCGCGGGATCGTGGCGTGGTTGGGCGACCACACCATGACGATCACATCGTATGCTAACGTGCTACTGGTTGTGGTGATGTACGGCGCGGGCACGGATTACTGCCTGTTCCTG
>CBEVZO010000438.1:0-4156 GCA_965554365.1 uncultured Anaerolineae bacterium | reverse complement strand
TTCGCATTACACCGCAGCCAGTTTAGACGATTTATTTTCGCGGAACGGCCTTATTGTTGGTTGATGATGAAAGACGGAAGATTACTGCACGCTGGCGGCATCCTTGTTTAAGGGCTGGCTGACTGGCGCGGGGATGTGTTTGTAGGCATTTAGCACTTGCTGAATGGTGTACGGGCCTTTGTCTTGCGACTCATAGTAGGTGCGCATGAGCATTTCCATCGTCAGGCCCATCAGCACGAACTGAATCGCTGCGATACCCAACATCATCGCCATCACGACCCATATGCCTGTCCAGGTCCCTGAAGCCAGGCGATCCAAAACATAGGCCGCCATGCTCGCCATGCTCAGCACGCTGCTTACAAAGCCCGCGCCGCCGAAGATGTACATCGGGCGCGTGTTGTACTTGGTCAGGAATGTGACGGTCGTCAGGTCCAGTACGACTTTGATCGTGCGCCACAGTCCATATTTGGACGTGCCGTGAATGCGCGCACGGTGATTGACCACGCGCTCGACGATGCGCGCGCCTGCCGCGTTCGCCAGCACAGGGATCAGACGATGCATTTCGCCGTAGAGCCGCACATGATCCAACACTTCGCGGCGATAGGTCTTGAGCGTGCAGCCGTAGTCGTGCAGATGGACGCCGGTTACGATGGAGATCAGGCGATTGGCGATGCGCGAGGGAATTTTGCGGATGGTGTTGTCCTGGCGATTCTGTCGCCACCCGCTGACCAGATCGTAACCCTCAGTTTCCATCTGTTCGAGCATCTTGGGGATGTCGTGCGGATCGTTTTGAATGTCCGCGTCCATCAGCGCGATGATTGCGCCGTTGGCGTGATCGATGCCCGCCTGGATCGCGGCAGTCTGCCCGAAGTTGCGGCGCAGCAGCACCGTGCGCACCGTGTCGGGGGCGGCCTCAGCGAGCGCGATCAGTTTGTCGCGGCTGGCGTCGCGGCTGCCGTCGTCCACGTAGATGATTTCGTAACGCAGGCCCAGGCCCTTGAGTACCCCGGTCAGCTCGTCATGTACAAGCTGAATATTGTCTTCTTCGTTATACACCGGCAGCACGACCGACAGGTCATACGGGTGCGGGTGAGTTTTCACAGATACGCCCACGATATCCTCTTTCAGTTGCACAAATCAGCGCGGCGTCCAGGCGGCGTCGCGCGCGGGTGATTATGCCGTACGAGTGTGTGTACGTCAAAAGGGCTGTGTGGGTTGCTCAGCGTTCGTGTTCGGGCGGCTCGGTGTGGATCGTCACGCGCTGGACGTGCGGGTGTTCGTTGCGGATCGTGGTCTCAACGTGTTCGGCGATGGCGTGCGCTTCCTCCACGCAGATGGCGGCGGGCAGATGGCAGTGCATGGTGAGCGCGTAGCCGCCTAGCGCCAGCCGGATCGCGGTGTGATGCCAGTTGGCGTCAGGATAGAGCCGGTTCGCGACCGCCAGTGCCTGATCGCGCAGATCGAGCGCGGCTTGCGTGTGGATCAGGGGGGCGCTGTGGGCGGCGGCGGGTTCGATGTGTGTCAGGACTTCGCGCACGCGCGGCACTTGCGCCTTGAGCCGCTGCTCAAACTCGGAGACTTGCCGGTGTGCTTCGCCCAGACTGAGTCCGGGCTGCACTTCGACGTGTAGTTCTAGCGCCACTCCGTCGGGCACGGGCACGGGCACGACCTCGTGGATGTTCAGCCCTAATGCGTCGGCGACCGCGCGCGCTTCGAGCGTGTAATCGGTGGGGGCGTTGCGCTGCGGGGCAAAGTGGACCTGCACTTCCTCCACTTCGGGGAAGGCGGTTTGTACGCGTTCCTTGATCGTCTTGGCGATGGCGTAGGCGTGTTCAGTGGTCACGGCGGGCTTGATGCGTGTGTCGATGTCCACATGCACGGCGTCCACCGGGCCACGACTGCGGATGCGTGATGTTTCTTCGATACCGGGCACATCCACCAGCAGATCGGCGATGGCCTGCGGATCAAGCGTCTGGTGATCGGCGAGGATGTTGGACGTATCGGTGATGATACCCAGGCCCACACGCCCGATCACGCCGACGATCAGCAGCCCGACGGCGACATCGAACCAGGGATAGCCCAACGCTGTCACGATGAGGCTGACGATCACTGAGAGCGACACATAGACATCGCTGGCGGTGTGCGCGGCGTCCGCGAGCAGGATTTGCGAGTTCAGATTGTTACCCTGCGCGCGTTCATAAAACGTAACGACCAGATTCAGCGCAATTGTGCCGATCATCACCACAAACGAGATGGGTGATACTTCTGGTTCGCCGCCATAGATCAGGCGCTCGAACATCGTTTGCAGAATTTCCCACGCCGCGACAAGCATCAGCCCGCCAATGGCGAGCGTCGCCAGCGTCTCGAAACGACGGTGGCCGTAGGGGTGATCCTCGTCCGGGGGCTGGGCGGCAAGCTGCAAGCCGACAAGCCCGACCACGTTGGAAGACGCATCCATCGACGAGTGAAACCCATCGGCGATCATGGCGACTGTGCCGGTCACGATTCCGGTGATTAGCTTGGCGGCAGCCACGACGGCGTTCAGCAGCAGCACGATCCACAACGTGCGCCGGACTGCGCGTGTGGTTTGCGCAGGGTTGAGGGTGGGGGAGGTGGGTGTCTTAATCATACGCACCATTTTAACACGAACTGCGCACGGTGTTTATGATCTCGTTAGATTTCTATGCTACGCTGGAATTGTACGCGGAACAGAGGAGGTACACAAATGGGACTGCGAAGGGTAGTGTTAGTTGGGTTGGTGGTGCTGGTGCTGGTGCTGCTTGGTGGTGCGGGGGGAGCCTGGAGTACGCGTCAGGTGTGGGCGGATGATGTAGCGGTGCTGGACCCGGTGCAGGGGATGGTGCAGGTGCGCGCGTTTGATGACGCGCCGGAGGATTGGGTGACGCTGGACGCGCCATTGATGGTGGAGGCGGACACGTTGATCCGCACGGGTAGTCGGGGGCTGGCGATGCTGGTGTTTTTTGAAGGCACAGCGGTCGAGGTGCTGCCGAACAGCATTGTGATCGTGGACGAGCTTGATGTCGCGCAGGTGGATGTGGACGGTTCGTTCACGATCACGTTGGGTGTGTTAGCGGGGGATACGCTGCACCATGTGGAAACGGTAGTCGATGTTGAGTCGCATTATACGATCCACACGCCGAGCGCGTCGATTGTCGTGCGTGGCACAACGTTCTGGACCAGCGCGTATCCGATGGGCGAGACGCAGGTGCGGGTGTTAGAAGGGACGGTCGATGTCGCGGTTCTCGCGCCGGACGGCAGACCGCGCGCACCCGTGCCGGTGGTAGCAGAGCAGATGATGACTACATTTCCCGGCGGCGGTATGACCGAAGCCCTGCCGATCACTGAGCTGCCACAGTATCCGCCGGAAGCGCCGTTGGCTCCGGTGACGTGTGGCAACGGGACGTGTGAAGCGGCAGAGGACAACGGTGATCTGTGCCCGCTGGACTGCGAGGCGTATGAAGACTGCGGCGACGGAATCTGCGATCTGTCTGCGGGCGAAAATGCGATGGTGTGTCCCGCTGACTGTCTGACACAGCCTGTCATTCCGGCGATTCCCGATCTACCATATCTGGGTGATCCCGATGGCGCACCATCGTTTGATCCTGAAGCGGCGCGGTTGCACTTCTTGTGGGGCAACATGACGTGCCGGTGGGAGCCGTCGAGTACGATCAACGCACCGTTGTTCATGCATTGGGGCGTGGGGTGTTTCGATCACATGGCGCACGCGCTGGCCCATACGCATCCCGCTGATTATCAGTTGTATATTGATGGCAGCCCCGCCGATATGGCGAGTTTGCGGCAAGTGGGGCCGTACCTCTCACCGCCGTTCTGTCCCTGGGGCTGGGGTTTCGAGCTAGGGCCGCTGACACTCTCGCCCGGTGAGCATACGCTGCGGTTGGTGGAGACGATCACTGATACATGGGAGGGTGAGTCCGGCGGGCGCACCGCAGGCGACGTGATCGAGTTGTCGTGTGTTGTGACGGTGGAGTGATCGGGGCGTGGGCATCGAGTTAAAAGCGGCCTCACCCCCCGGCCTCCTCTCCATCCGAGACGTTTTGTTTCGCTGGCGCTCAACGAAAACTATGGAGAGATACCGTGTTAAAAGTCAAGGGGTAGCCAGTGAATTGACCCGGAA
>CBEVZO010000437.1:0-4159 GCA_965554365.1 uncultured Anaerolineae bacterium | reverse complement strand
CAACACGAAATACCACGCGCCGCGCATCGATGCAGCGAGTTTTATGCATCTGTACGCATCGGACTTTCTGCGCGCCGCTCGTGCGACGTTGGGCGTCACGGATATGTGGGTCACGTATTCGTGGGGTTTTGGGGACGCTGCCGAACAGGAGGATTGGCGCTACATCACGGCACGGCTGCCGGAATTCGCGCAGCACGACATCCAGGCGCACGCGTATGTGCAAGGGTTGAACGTCGTAACCGCTGATTTTGCGGATCAGGATATCTTTTGCCGGGATGCGCGCGGGCGCTTGCTGCCCTACAGCCGGGGTAGGGCGTTGACATGCCCCAATAATCCCGCCGCCACGCAGATCATTACCGACCGTGTGCGCCGTGCCTGCGGTGAAGCGTTCGACGGGGTGTATGTGGATAATATGCTGTTTGGGTTGCCGCCGTTTTTTGTGCGCCGCGACTACGTCTCGTTTTTCGGCTGCGCGTGCCCGCACTGTCAGGATCGCTTTCGCGAGCAATTCGGTTATCCGTTGCCGCGCAACAGCAAAGCAGGCGCGGAGGTCATCCGCGATTATCTGGCGTTCCGCGTGCAGAGTGTGCAACGGCTGCTTACCGATCTCTCCGGCATCGCGCGCGCCGCCGAAAAGCAGTTTGGCATCAACCTCTACGATCCGCTGTTTTTCACGCCGGAGTTGTATTTCGGGTATAGATTAGCGGGTGTGATCCCGCTGCTGGACTATCTGCTGATCGAGAACCACGCGTTTGATCGCACGCAGTCCCACATCAACAACGCGCACCTGCGCCCGCTGATCGAGTTATCATCCAAGCCGGTATTCATCGTGTCGTACCGCGACGGCATCGGCTCTGATGCGGCGTATTCCCAGGCCGATGTAGATGCGATCTGGGGTGAGGCTACCGCGTTAGGGTATCGCCCATGCCTGAAAGCCACCGAATTCGTGACGGACGGCGTCTGGCACGCGCTGGATATCAGCCGCTTACGTCCGCCCCGCGTGGCCCCGGTTGCACCAGCCGCTTCGCAGGTCGCGGCGCGCACGCTCAAGCGCAGTTCGCTACTCCGGCGGCAGATTGTGCGTCTGTTCAGCATCTACTATGCTCAGGCCGCGACCGCCGCATTTGAACACCGTTTGCTGGCCGCGCTCGTGGCCCGGTCGAAATTCTACGTGCGGTTCATGCGCACTGCGCGGGTGGTTGACCTGGGGGCAGAGGAGGCGTAGGGCTATGCACTTTAACTTATAAATACGGCAACGGGTTTACAAGTTGGCCCCTCCCCTAAATCCCCTCCCCATGGCGCTGCGCTGATGGAGAGGGGACTTGACCGCGCGACCTGACTCCCCCTTTCTCCATCTCGGATGGGGAAAGGGGGTTGGGGGGATAGGGGCCTGTTTTCTGACGCCATAGTCATTCCCGTATTAAATTCTCAAAGAGCATTGCCCTACCCAGGACTGCCGGGGGCTGCACGCTACGCGGACGGTCAGCATACGAGAGTTTGCGCCTGCCCCCAATTGCATTACAATGCAGGCAGACGAATCCGACGCCGAACCGCGATTCCGGCTCAACACGACTCAGGAGGTGTGTATGCACACCCGACTTGCTCCGCGTTTGCTGCTCGTAAGTGTCGCGCTGCTTGCGGCGGCGCTCGCTTGTAATTTGGCGATTGGCGTAGACAAAAGCGCGCCCGAAGATGATGTCTCTGTGCCCACCCCCGCTGCGCCCACCGTCCAAATCTTCCAACCCACCGAAGGCGCAACCTTCACCCTGGGGCAGACGGTCACGGTGGGGGCGCGTGCGACGAGCGCGTCCGGTGTGACGCTGGTGGAACTGCTCGTTAATGGCGTGATTGTTGCCAGCCAGCCACCCGCTGAAGCTGTCAATCCGATCACGCTCGATGTGGTCCTCGATTACCAACCGGAGCGCGCGGGAACGTTGACGCTGGCGGTGCGTGCCTACAGCGACAGGGTCGTGGGGCAGCCCGCTACTGCGTCGATCACGATCTTACCCGAACTCGACTCCGGAACCGGCTCACCCGGCAACACTCTGACGCTCCAGCCGCCCACTGCCACACCCTTTAACCCGGTGTGCCGTGCGCGTATCAACACCACGCTGAATTTCCGGCAGGGCCCGAGTACCCAATACGAGCGCATCGGCCAGTTTAGTGCAGGCGACGAGCCGTTCATCACGGGCTACGCGGATGGGCCGGACGGTGATGGGCAGTGGTGGCAGGTCAATTGGCAGGGGCAGACCGGTTGGGCTTCGGCGGTTTATACGACGCGCCTGGGCGATTGCAGCCGTATTCTCCCGGTGACGTATCTCGCGCTGCCGACGGCGACACCGCTGCCGACAGCCCGACCCGGCGAAACCTCGACACCCTCGCTGCCCGATCTGCAATTCACCGAGTTCTCCGGTCAGCAGACGCTTCAGCTTAACGAACTCGGCACGACGACGGCGAACTACATCCTCAAGGTGATTAACCATGGGGGCAGCGCCAGCGGTGCGTTCCGTGTGGCAGTGCTGACGCCCAGCGGTACGCTTGAGACGTACAGTGTCGCTAACCTGAATCCGGGTGAGGAAACGCTTGTGGCATCCGGCAACGTCACCTTGACGTTTGACCGTGCGGGCGATTTTAATCTGATCGCCACTGTGAATGACAATCATGGTGTGGCGGAGAGCAATCCAGACAACAACCAGACGTATCTGCCCATCACTGTGACCTACGGCCTCGCGACGGTGACGCCGGTTCCGCAAGCGACCGATACGCCGTTCCCGACCAGTACGCCGGCTCCGCTGCCGACCAACACGCCGCTGCCACAGCCGACGGCGACAACGGCTCCGTTGCCGACCAGCACGCCCGCGCCCACGCTGACGCCTGAGCCCACATGGACGCCCGATATCGCTCCGGTTGTGCCGTTGGCTCCGATCACGGCGGCGAACGCGGGAGCCGTCGCCGAAGTGAGCAGTCTCAGCGGGCACGGCAGCGACATCACCGCGTTGACCTATAACCCGGCGGGCACAGTCCTCGCATCGGCTAGCCGTGATGGGACCGTGCGCTTGTGGGACGCCTACACGGATGCCGAAATCATGGTGCTGCCGCACGCCGACGCGGTGCAGGATGCCGTGTTTAGCCCGGATGGGTCGCGTGTGGCGACAGTTACGCAGGGCGGCTCGGTGTATCTGTGGGATACGGCGTCGGGCATGGAAGTTGCGCGCTTTGAACACCTCGCACAAGCCTACGCTGTCGCGCTCAGCCCGAACGGGGCGCGCGTGGCGGTGGGCGGCATGAATCCCGATGCGAGTGGGGGCCTTGTGGGGTTGGCGCGCGTGTGGGACATCGCCAGCGGCACAGAACTGTTTGCTAACCCGATGTTCGGGCCGGTGTCCGGTGTGGGGTTCCTGGACTTCGACACGTTGGTGATCGGCACGCGGGGCCAAGACTGCGGACTCGGCGGTGGGGGTGTGGAAGCCTTCACCATCAGCAGCGGCGCATCGCGTATCGTGTACACGGGCGCGACTGAGTGGATCGATGCGTTGGTTGTGCAATCGAGTACCGGTCTCATCGCCGCGAGCGGACAGTCGAGCGTCTGCGGTGGAAATGGTACGGTGTGGGTGTGGCACGGCGGCGGATCGCTGCTCGGCACACTTGATCATGGCGGCTCGACGAACATCGACGGCTTGGCGTTTAATGCGAGCGGTGCGCTGCTCGCGACGACCAGCGGTGACGGTCTCGTACGTCTGTGGGACTTGTCTACGAATGCGCAGGTCGCCGTGCTGACGGCACACAACAGCGCGCTCAGCGCCGCGTTCAGCCCGGATGGATCGCTCGTTGCTTCGGGCGGCGGCGATAGTGTGCTGCGGTTGTGGGGCGTGCAGTAGGCTAAACCCCAACCTCACCCCCTACGTGATCGGAGATCACGCGCCTCCTCTCGCCAGTCTATACAGCGGTGAAGAGGGGGAACTGTGGCGCGCGGGGTGGGGGAGAATTGCGGTGCGTTACTGGGAGGTTCACGGCACAAAGCACGACAAAAGGGACACACGATGAGACACTTTCACACGCGGTTGGGGATTGCGCTGTTGTGCATGAGCATGGCGATTCTCGGCTGCACGATGAGCATGGGCGGCGGCGATAGCACGACTGGCGGTGCGGATTCCGGGGC
>CBEVZO010000436.1:0-4173 GCA_965554365.1 uncultured Anaerolineae bacterium | reverse complement strand
CGCAGACGTACCAACATGCGGTCACGCAGGGCGCGCAGCGGGGAGGCGAGGTCGTGTTTTTCGCGCGGGGTGGCGGCGGCGTCATATTGAGCGCGGAGTGGCTCAGCTTCCGCCTGGATCGCGGCCCACTCACGGCGCAACGGCTCCATCAGCACCGGCTCGACGATCAACTCGATGTCGGCGCGGCTGGTATAGTGCAGGCCCAACTGGGCGCGCTTGGCCGGATCGATGACGCGCTCGAACAACGTGCCGAAGATGGCCGGTTCCACTGCCGACCAATTGAGTGTGCAGGCTTGCGCGAGTCCTTCCAGGGCGCGTAGGCTCAGGCGTTCGACAGCCACATCGTCAAACAGTGTGCCGTCGAAGTAGGGGATCGGCTTAAATTGGATGTGTCCGCCGTCGGCCATGACCCGGAACAATTTCGCCGTATACTGCTGGAATAGCTCCGGTTCCATCTCGGTCTGTTTAACAATTTCGGTGAAGACGCCGTCGCCGCTCAACCCGGCGGGCAGCAGGCCCACGTCCTCGGCGAACAGGCAGAAGATCAGGCGCGTGAGGAAGCGGGCCAACCGTTCCGGGGGAACCTGATCGCGCATTTCGTCGGCGATCTCTTCGAAGATGTTGGCGGCTTCGATGGTGACCTGCTCGGTGGTGCGGCGGGGATGCAACTGTTCAGGATTCTCGAACAGCGCGCGCAGGATGCCCTGAATCTCCGGCCTGATGATGTCGGCGTTGGTGAAGGTATAGACCTTCTTTTCTGTATTGGGCCAGTTGGTGTGAATCTGCCAGTGTTCGATGTCGCAGACGATGAGCAGCGGCGGGTTTTGCAGGGCTTCGCGGTATTGGAGTAACTGTTGGTAGGCTTCGTCCAGGGTGTTGTACTTGCGCTTGCCCTTATACTCGATGGCGAAGTGGCCGGCGTACCACACGTCGGCGCGCCCGCGTCCGCCGCCGGATTTTTGTAAGCCGTATTCGTAGGTGAAAAACGTGCCGTCGGGATCGGCTTCGGCGGGCGGCGGCTGATCGAGCATCCGGCACAGGTCATCGAAATGACTGATCGCGCTGGCGGATTCTTTCAGGCTGGTCGCGGCCCATTTTTCGACAAATTGTTGCGGGGTGAGGTCTGGCATGATCACGCTCACTTTGCGTCAAATTATTATGCAACAGTATAACGCGGGCAGGACTTAACGCAACCCCACCCTAATCCCTCCCCGCAAGCAGGGAGGGACTTTGCAAAAGCCTGCTCCCTTCCACTGCTTGCGGGGGAAGGGCCGGGGATGGGGGTGCGGCTAGTCTCCGCACTCGGCCCATTCGAGGTAATCTGAGAGGAAGCGCCCGGTGTGGCTCGTCTCGACCTGCGCGACTTCCTCCGGCGTGCCTTCCGCGATGAGGTAGCCGCCCTCGTCGCCGCCTTCCGGCCCCAGGTCGATGATGTGATCCGCGATCTTGATGATGTCCGGGTTGTGTTCGATGATCAGGATCGTGTTGCCCTTGTCCACCAGCGATTGCAGCACTTCGATCAGTTTCGCCACGTCGGCGGTGTGCAGGCCGGTGCTGGGTTCGTCCAGCACGTAGATCGTCTGCCCGGTGGCGCGCTTGCTCAGTTCGCGGCTGAGCTTCACGCGCTGCGCTTCGCCCCCGCTGAGCGTCGTGGCGGGTTGCCCGATGCGGATGTAGCCCAGGCCCACCGCCGCCAGCGTATCGAGCTTGTTGCGAATCTTGGGGATGTGCGCGAAGAAATCCAAGCCCTCGCTGACCGTCATGTGCAGCGCGTCGGCGATGCTCTTGCCTTTGTATTTCACCTGCAACGTCTCGCGATTGTAGCGTGCGCCGTGACATACCTCGCAGGGCACGTAGATGTCCGGCAAAAACTGCATCTCGATCTTAAGCTGACCCGCGCCCCCGCAGTGCTCGCAGCGCCCGCCCTTCACGTTAAAGCTGAAGCGCCCCGCCTTGTAGCCACGCACCTTGCTCTCCGGCAGCGTGGTGAACAATTCGCGGATCACGTCGAACATCTTGGTGTATGTGCCGGGATTGCTGCGCGGCGTGCGTCCGATGGGTGACTGGTCGATGTGGATCACCTTGTCCACATGATCCAGCCCGTCGATGCCGTCGTGCGCGCCGGGACGATCCTTTGACTTCCACACTTTCTGAGCCAACGCCTTATACACAACTTCGATCATCAGCGTGGACTTGCCGGACCCGCTGACGCCCGTGATCACGACCAGCTTGCCCAGCGGGATCGCCACGTCAAGCGCTTTGAGGTTGTTGGCGCGGGCGTTGCGCACGACGATGAAGTTGCCGTTGCCGGGACGCCGCGTGTGCGGGACATCAATGCACAGCCGCCCGGAGAGGTACGCGCCGGTCACGCTGTCGGGGTGCGCCATGATCTCGTCGGGCGTGCCTTCAGCGACGATCTGCCCCCCGTGTTCGCCTGCGCCGGGACCGAGGTCGATAATGTGGTCGGCGGCGAGCATGGTTTCGTGATCGTGTTCCACGATCAGCAGCGTGTTGCCGAGATCGCGCATCCCTTCCAGTGTGCGCAGCAGGCGTTCGTTATCACGCTGGTGCAGCCCGATGCTCGGCTCATCCAGCACGTACAGCACGCCGGTGAGCTGGCTGCCGATCTGTGTGGCGAGCCGGATGCGCTGCGCCTCGCCGCCGCTGAGCGTGCCTGCGGTGCGGTGCAGCGTCAGGTAGTCCAGCCCCACGTTGACCATGAACTGCGCGCGCGCCTCGATCTCCTTGAGAATCTGGTGGCCGATGTGCAGTTCGCGCTCGCTGAGCAGCGGATGCCCGTTGACGCTTGGCCCGGTCCCGCGCAGCGATTGCACCCAGCGCAACAGTTCTTTGATCGGCAGGGAGGTCACGTCCTGGATGTGCGTATCCGCCACGACTACGGCGAGCGCGGCACGCCGCAGCCGGTGGCCTCCGCAGGTGTCGCAGTGCCGTTCGCTCATGTATTCCTCGTACCGCTGACGCATGTACTCGGAGGTGGTTTCGCGGTAGCGGCGGGCGGTGGAGGTCAGCGCGCCCTCGAACTCGGTGTTCCAGGACCAGTAGTTGCCGTCGTCGCCGTGATGCTCCATTTTGATCTTCTGTTCGGAGCCGTAGAGCAAGATTTCCTGATGTTCCGGTTTGAGATCGCGCCAGGGCACATCCATCGGGATGTCCAGCGCCTGGCACGCGGTGCGGAGGTGGCGGCGCGTCCAGCTATCGTCGTTGCCGGTGGCATACGGGGCGAGCGCGCCATTGCCCAGCGCCAAGTCTTTGTTGGGCACGATGAGATCGGGATCAAACTCGCGGCGCACACCAAGCCCCTGACAGGTCGGACACGCACCGTGCGGGCTGTTGAATGAGAACAGGCGCGGCTCCAGTTCGGGGAAGCTGCCGTGTCCGTCCGGGCAAGCGAGATGCTCGCTGAAAATGTGATCGACCGGCTTCTCGCGATCCGTCACATCGTTGACGATCACGATGCCGTCGCCGAGTTCCATCGCCGTTTCAATCGAGTCGGTGATGCGGGTGCGGGCAGCGTTAGCGTCTTCGCTGTCGGGATCGTCGAACTTGCGGATCACGAGACGGTCCACCACGACTTCAATTGTGTGGCGCTTGTAGCGTTCGAGTTCGATGTCCTCGCCCAGGTCGCGAATCTCGCCGTTGACGCGCACGCGCACGAAGCCGCTCTTGCCCAGGTCGTCGAGGACCTTTTCGTGACGCCCCTTGCGATCCTTGATGACCGGCGCGAGGATTTGCACGCGTGTGCTTTCGTCCCACGCCTCGACATATTCCACGATCTGCTGCGCGGACTGCTGTTGCAGTTGCACGCCGCAATCAGGGCAGTAGGGTGTGCCGATGCGCGCAAAGAGCAGGCGCAGGTAGT
The DNA here is from genome assembly GCA_965554365.1 of uncultured Anaerolineae bacterium. Taxonomy (GTDB): domain Bacteria; phylum Chloroflexota; class Anaerolineae; order Aggregatilineales; family Aggregatilineaceae; genus CAYRNY01. Next base: position 293 of record CBEVZO010000436.1, on the reverse strand, counting down.
CGTAAATCTCGGTGACGGTGCCGACGGTGGAGCGCGGGTTGTTGCTCACGCTTTTCTGGTCAATCGAGATCGACGGTGAGAGGCCCTCGATCTGGTCCACGTCGGGCTTTTCCATCTGGCCGAGGAACTGCCGCGCATAGGCGGAGAGGGACTCGACGTAGCGGCGCTGGCCTTCGGCGAAGATCGTGTCAAACGCCAGCGAACTTTTGCCGCTGCCACTGAGTCCGGTGATCACGACGAGCTTGTCGCGCGGAATCTCTACGTCGATGTCTTTGAGGTTGTGTTCGCGTGCG
>CBEVZO010000435.1:0-4177 GCA_965554365.1 uncultured Anaerolineae bacterium | reverse complement strand
CGCGCGTGGGGCAGTTATGGCGGCGGGACGGGACAGTTCGACGTGCCGCAAGGTATCGCCGTCGCGCGGGATGGCAGTGTCTACGTGGCGGATCGCAACAACAGCCGCGTGCAGAAATTCACGGCGACCGGGGATTTTGTGACGGCGTGGGGCAGTCGCGGAGCAGGGCACGGGCAGTTTGTTGAGCCGCGCAACCTGGCGGTGGATGCGGGAGGCCGGGTGTATGTGGCGGACAGTCAGAACAACCGGATTCAGGTGTTTAGCGCCGAGGGGAATTTCATTACGGCGTGGGGCACGGCGGGAAACGGTCCCGGTCAGTTCAATTACGCGACAGGCGTCGCCGTTGGGCCGGACGGCACAGTATACGCCTGTGACGCGGAAAATCACCGCATCCAGATGTTTGACACAGGCGGCAATTTCTTGGGTGCGTGGGGCAGTCAGGGTGGGGGACCGGGCCAGTTCGACCGTCCGTACAGCGCGACGGTGGATGCGGCGGGGCGCGTGTATGTGGTCGATGAGTGGAATCACCGCATTCAGGTTTTTACGGCGAGTGGAGACTTCATCACGCAGTGGGGCGCATTAGGCGCGGAACCGGGACAGTTTGAGTACCCACACGGTGTCGCAGTCGGCGCGCTGGGCGTGTATGTGGTGGATGAGTGGAACCACCGCGTGCAGGTCTTCCCGCCGCTGGACGACACGGCGAGCGCGATCCCCGATCCGGCTCCGACTACCGCCGCGCAACCAGTTGCACCGACGCCCATGCCACACCCGACAGTCTCCGCCGCCACCCACGATCCCGATGCCGCGCCACTGGACAGCGGGGGCGCTGTGCTGTATATGGAGGATTTTCAGGACAACACGGCGGATGGTTGGACGCTGGATGAGCAGTGGCTCGTGATGCAAGCGCCGGATGGAGATTATGCGCTGTACAGCTTTGGGCCGGGACGCGCCGATCTTGAGGGTGAATGGGATCATCTGCACCTGAGTTTCCGGTTGCAGATCACGGCGGGACACTTGATTGTGGCGTATCGCTCATTCAACAGCGGGCCGTTTTTCGCGGTGCGAATCAGTCCGGCAGGCGTGACACTGTTCCGGCGTGCGTATCCTGAGGCCGCAGTAGTCCTGACCAAGACTCTGGCCCCGCTGCCCACCAACACGCCGTTGGATGTGGAGATCATCAGCGACGGCGTACAGTTGCAGGTCTGGATCGCGGACCAGTTGTGGATCGAGTATACGGGAGCGGATGTGCCTGCGGCGGGGCAGGTGGGTTTCGTCGGGCCGGACGTGGGCGAGGTGCGGGTGGATGATGTGATGATCCAGGCGGCGGGGTAGGGGCGTTGCTCTGCTGCGCCCGCGTATCAAGTGAGCGTAGGTATTGCAAATCGCCCGGCGCACACGCACCGGGCTACATACAAGTCGAACCGTGAAACGGCCCTCGATTGGCAGTTTCTTCAGTGGGTTTACAGGCATTTCGCAGCCGTCGGGTTTATCCCAGCGGCGTATGCCACGCACAACGCGAAAGGATCACGAAATGTACGCATACCACATCGCGCCCGATATGTTGCGTTGTGGCATGGGCCGCGTGTGCAAACTCGCGTCACATGAGAAGCGCTTACAGCCTCTTTAGTGGGCTTCCCAGCATTTTATGGTAGCCGCTGTGTTTGGTAGGACTACAAAATAACGTGATTGGTGCATGTTAGCCCCTATCCCCCCATGCCCCCGCGTGATCTGCGATCACGATCCCGCAGGCGGAGAAAGAGGGGAGCAAGCACGCAGTTAAGCCCCTCTCCGCTTGCGGGGAGGGGGCGCGAACAAGTTCGCGTTGGGGGGGGGCAAACTCGCGATCACGTTATTCTGCGGAGCTACCCAACCCGCGCACCAGATCGCGGAAATGCTGCCCGCGCGCGGCGAAATCGATGTACGCGTCATACGATGTCCCGCCGGGGCTGAGCAGCACCACATTGCCGGACTGCGCGATCTGCTGCGCGGCCTGCACTGCATCGTCCAGCCCCGTGACTACCACGACCTGCGTCAGACAGGCGTCCTCCGCCATCAGGCACGCGCGGTTGATGTGCTGCGCGACGGTAGGACCGAACTCCCCGAAGCAGATCACCGCTTTGCACGTCCGCACAGCGAGCGCCGCCATATCCGCCCAGGGCAAATCCTTGTCGCGCCCGCCTGCCAGCAGAATCAGCGGTTCGGTGTAGCTGTGCAGCGCCGCGATTACGCGCTCCGGGGCGGTGGCGATGCTGTCATTGACCCACAACACGCCGTTCACCGTCGCGACGGATTCCAACCGGTTGACCACGCCGGAGAACTCGGCAATCGCCACGCGCATCGCTGCCACCGGGACACGCGCCGCGCCGGTTGCCGCGCACGCCGCGAGTGTGTTCAGCACGTTGTGATCGCCACGCAGCCGGATCGTGCTGCGGGGGCAGATGATCTCGTGGGAGAAACCGGGCGCGCTGTCACCAGAGGCGATCAGCAGGTTTTCGGCGTCGAGATATGTCCCGCTCAACATCTTATCCCGCATGGAGAATGCTGCCAGTCGCCCCGGTGCGGCGGTGCTCATGGCACGGGCCTGCGGATCATCCCACCCGAAGATGGCGATATCGTGCGTGCCCTGGTGCGTGACAATGTGTGATTTCGCGGCGCGATAAGCGTCCATTGTGCCGTGCCGGTCCAGGTGATTCGGCGTGACGTTCAGTACCACCGCCACCGGCGGGCTGACCGTCATGAGTTCCAACTGGAAACTGCTCAGTTCCATGATCACGTAATCGTCCGGCGTCATCTGTGTTAGATCGTCGAGCAGCACATCGCCGATGTTGCCGCCGATGTAGGTCGTCTGGCCTGTTGCGCGGCAGATCGCGCCCGCAAGCGCGGTAGTGGTCGTTTTGCCCGCGCTGCCCGTGATGCCGATCACCGGGGCGGGACAGCGTTCGAGGAACAACTGCGCGTCGTTCGTGACACGGATGCCGCGTTCCTGCGCCGCCTGGATGATGGGGATCGTGAGGGGCACGCCGCCGCTGATGCACAGCACGTCGCAATCGTCGAGCAGGTCCAGCGGATGCCCGCCAAGCGCGAAACTCACTTGCGGGCCGCGCAGATCATTGATGACATTCGTGAGTTGGTCCTCGGAGCGTGCATCGGAGAGCGTGACGCGTGCGCCAATGGTCGGGAGCCAGCGTCCGAGCGCCTGCCCTTGCCGCGCGATGCCCAGCACGACAACGTGTTGCCCGTTCAGGGGATCAGGTTGGGGTGTTGAGTCGGTCATAGTGAACGCTCCGTGCAGACTGCCAAAGTCGATTATGTATGGTAACTACACGATACAAGAGGACGGTCGAATTGACCAGTGGTAAAACAACCAACATGACGCTGCCCTTGCCGCGCGATGTCTAGCACAACGACGTGCTGCCCGTTGAGGGGATCAGTTTGGGGAGCTGAGTCGGTCATGGTAGACGCTCCAATAATGGTGTGCTGGTTGGTTACGCGTGTTGTCTACGGCGCATCAAAGCCCGATAGTGTATGTAAGACTGTGCCAGAGGTTGCATCAACGATTGCCACTGCACCGGAGGGCAAGGAAGCTATTATCTGCATCCCATCGGGGCTGAAGTTAGCGCGCTCATTCCCTGATGAGGGTAATTCTAGCAGTTGCTCGCCAGTGGCGATGTCCCACATCTGAATTTTAGTCCCTATCGTGATCAGCCGATCCCCTGTGGGACTGAACGCCGTATCATAGACCCAGGCATCACCTGTCGAAATCAGAAGTTGTTGGGATACAGTCGCCGTATCATACAAAATCAAGTAGCCTGCAGGACTGACCCTGGCGGCGAAAACTGTTCCATCGGGGCTGAATAGCAGCTCGCCGAAATTCTGTTGTTCTTCATCAGGTGGTATACGTGCAGTGTTGCGTCTCCCGGCCCGCAAGTCAGTAACAGTGTAGATCGTGAATTTGTTCGCGTAAGAAATTGCTAGCAGGGAGCCGTCTGCATTGATCGCAAAATCCCATGGTGAACGATCATGGTCCGCCCAAAACCACTGGCGTTCGCCCGTGGTCGCATTCCACAGCCACACGGTATTCGTGTAATAGAACCCACCATCTTCATAGACTGCCAACTGCACGCCCGCATCGTTGGAAATCCACGCCAGATCGGACACTTGTGTATCAAATGCCAGG
>CBEVZO010000434.1:0-4178 GCA_965554365.1 uncultured Anaerolineae bacterium | reverse complement strand
GTACTGCCCACAGCATCCGCGATGCCGGAAAGCGTAGAATCTACCGCGACTCTAGCGGTTGAGACGGCTGTGGTTCCGCCGCCAGTGGAAATAGATAACACACTCGCTGCACCTGCGCCCGACACTATACCTACTAATCCAACCACGACACTGCCAATGCCGACGCAAACACCTTTGCCAAGCGTGACGGCGACAGCAATGCCGCTGCCTACTGCATTGCCAACGGAAACACCGCCGCCGACACTTGTTCCCACCGCTACTATACTGCCAACGGCAACGCCTGTGCCTACCGTAACGCAGATGCCTACGGCGACAAACACGGCATTACCTACACCAACGAACCTTCCACCGCCGACACAACCGCTAGAGCCAACTATTCTCTACCCCGATGGTGGTCGATTCAAGCTGTTTTATGATGCCAATACATTGGTGTTGCGCAACATATCAGGTGACAAAGTCGCCCTACAACCTTTCGCATTTGAGCGGTTGGGCGCAAACGATGTGCCACTCAACCGGTTTGAAGGCGTACGCTGGGCGCAGTTTTATCCGTACGTACACCATCAATCCTGTGTGCGCTTGTTGGTCGCTGACGGTGCATCTTTCCTGAATCCGTCGCAATGCCAGACCTATAATGCAGAAGTCTGGCCGGAGCGTGGCATGAGTCTCGACTTTTTCACTCCGCAAGCAGAGAGTACACATTTTCGAGTACTATGGAATGCACAAGAAATCGGACGTTGTGAAATCGCCGTTGGAGAATGTGTGGTGTATATCCCATGACAGACGAACAGGACAGCTTGCTCGGAACAACGCTGGACGAATACCGGATTGAAGCGCTGCTGGGACGTGGTGGTATGGCGCGCGTCTATCGGGGCCGGGATACGCGCCTGGAACGCCACGTGGCGATTAAGGTAATAGATGCTCCGTTGCGCGCCCACCAAGACTATGTAATGCGTTTTGAACGCGAAGCACAAGCCATCGCCAAGCTTGAACATCCGCATATTGTGCGTCTCTATCGCTACGGCGAAGCGCAAGGTGTGCTGTACATGGCAATGCAGTACGTTGAAGGCTCCGATCTGGACTACGTGCTGTGGTCTTACCGTGAAGATCAGCACTTCATTGACGAGGGTGACGCCGATCACTTGCTACGCATCGTGCGCGAAATTGGTCAGGCATTAGATTTCGCGCACAGCAAAGGGGTGATTCATCGCGATATCAAGCCATCGAATATCATGTTAGATCAGCAAGGTCATGCCTTTCTAACTGATTTCGGGCTGGCACTAATGACAGAGATTGGAACGCGCGGCGAGATTTTCGGTTCGCCGCACTATATTGCGCCCGAACAGGCAATTTCATCTGCTGGTGCAGTGCCGCAAAGCGATGTCTACGCGTTGGGGGTGATCCTTTTCGAGGCATTCACGGGTCAGTGGCCGTTCGATGCGGAAAATCCGATGGACGTCGCGCTGCTGCACATGAGCGAAACACCACCGCTGCCGCGAGATTTGCGTCCTGCGATTAGTCCTGAGGTGGAAGCCGTAATTCTCCAAGCGCTGGCGAAAAAACCTGACGATCGCTACGCGAATGGGCAGGCACTGGCAACCGCGCTCGAAGCAGCGTTCAAGACTTCAGGGCCACCTGAAAAATCCTTTGTAGCTACAACCCTGCCGCGTCGTTCGATTCCCGAACGTGTTGCGCTGGATATGGAAGCACACCCGCTGCCCCCGCTGCCGGTCGCGGTGGCTACCCCACGTGCGACCCGCACGCGTCCCCATCCTGTGATTGACGCGCCACCGCCGCCCTTACCGATGACCGGTGCCGCGACGATTACGAATAGAACTCCGCGCACACCAATTTGGGCAGGGTTCGCTGTGGGTATCGCGCTTATTCTATGTATGCTCGCAGTTGTGGGATATTTGCTGCTGTCAAGCAACGATGACGGCGGGGATCGGGATTACAGTGACGATCAGATGCAAACAGCTGAAGCAGAGACGCTGGCATTGGCTGACGTATCAACGGCAACAAATACGGTCACAATTACCAGGGTCCCGCTGCAAACGATGATCCCTACCAGTTCACCATTCTCTACCGCAACGCATACTAACGTCGTGCCGCCAACAGCGACCGCGATGGTTTTAGCAACATCGTTACCTATACTGGCAGATACAACAACACCATTCCCAACCGTGACGCCCGCACCGACACTGACGCCGTTTCCGACGCTGACTCCGGCGCCAACTCTGACTCCGGTTCCTCCTTCCCAGACTCCGGTTCAGGTTGCGGCGGGGGAGTATGAATTGCTTTTGGAAAGAAGGGGCGGTGACAGCCTTTTCATTGTGAATCAAGGCGTTATTGGTATGCCACTTGCCCCGTTGTGGTTAGGTAACGAAGAGGGTGAGGTAAATGGGTCTGACTGGGGTGTCGAAATATTGATGCCCGGTGAATGTGTCACGCTGTGGAAAGATTCTGACAAACGCAAGGCGCCTGATGTGGAATGCACGATTGTAGGGGACCAGTTGTTACGCCGTGGGAAAGAACGTTTTTGGACTAAAACATTCCAGTATTCTTATGGTGAATATGGTGCAGGTGAGTGCCGCGATTTTCCGTGCGCCGTTACAATTCCGACTTCATGACCCTTGTAGCATCTGCTAGATTTGTCAAGAACGCAAATGAAAAACAGGTGCTATGACCTGATGTGGTGAAACAAATCGGGTGTTGTCTTTAGTACAACGTCAAAGCGTTAACATCTACTGCGGCCTTAAAGCATGGGCGGCAGGGGCCAGGTCACTTTACCTGGAGAACCGGTATTCGCAAAGGCATATCAGCGCTTTTTTGTGAAAACTGTATTGGGCAAGATGAGGGTAGACACGAGGCGAAGTCGATGTATGATAGAAGGCATGAAAAAGAAACGTACCTATTTCCCTCCCACGACAGCGCAACAGCGGCAACTGTTGTTCAAAACATGGGAGGAAACCGGAAGTGTGACGGAAGCCTGTGCCAAAGCGCATGTGAGCCGCCAGACCTTCTACAACTGGAAGCCGCGATTTGAGGCGGGAGGCTATGAAGCACTCAACGTGTGTCGCAGCCATGCGCCGCACAATCCGAAGCGAACGGCGCCAGAGGTCGAAGCACAAGTGCTTGAACTGCGCCGGCAACAGCTCGCATGGGGCAAGCAACGGATGGCGGATGAACTGGCGAAACGCAATAGCTGGGTGCCGGTGGTGAGTGCCAATACGGTGAAGCGGATTTTGCTTGAAGCGGGGCTGTGGCAACCCAAGAATAGGCCAGAGAAAAAAAGACACTCACGCAGTAAGGCGCGCGGAAGAAGCGGGGCAAACGATCAATGTTGATCTGTGTTTTGTCCCGGTGACCCACGAAGCCGCTCACAAACTCCCGGCAGTCAGCGGGTCATCGGGCCGGTTAGTGGTGGCACGTTCGGCGGAGGAAACGGGGGAACGCGAGTGGCCGGGGCGGGTGTTCGAAGACGGTCAGCGAGAGTATGCCCAAGCCATGCGTGATTATGTCGCCGCGTCCCAAGCTCAAACCAACCGAGAAACCAGAACCATCACACCGGGTGACACCTCGCTCAAGGCGCAAAAACGCGCGCTTCGGCAGGCAGAAGACCAATTACGTCTTGAACGCCGCGCCATGCGCCACCAACGGGCACAAGAAGATACGGCGTGGAAGGCCTTGAAGTCTCAACGTCGGCAAGCGCGGGCGGCTCACAAGCACCGGACGGTGGCGGAACGAAAAGCCCAGGACGAGTACTGGCGCAGGCTGCGTGACCAGCGTCGCGTCACCATGCAACACCGGGCAGCAGCAGACGCACAGTGGCGTGTGCAACGCCGCCATCTGCGCGAGCGGTTGGCGCAGTTCCCGCTGGTGACCGCGTGGATCGCCATCCTGGTCATGACCGATAACTGCACCCGGCAATGTCTGGGCTTACCCCATTGGTCATAAGTTAAGCAGTTGCCAGAAAAGTCAAACCTGACGAGAAGACAAATTTATCAGTAACTGACGTTACGCAGCGAGACGAACAAGCTGTAATTCGTCTAACGCATCGAAAGCGGTTCGAAGCGCTCGCATATAGAGCTTGGATTTCAAAGCAAAATGATTGGTTTTGGTGGTAACTTTCAACATCTCCAATTTGATGTAGGCGCACACCGAAGCAAAGACATGGTTAC
>CBEVZO010000433.1:0-4181 GCA_965554365.1 uncultured Anaerolineae bacterium | reverse complement strand
GCCGTTGCCGGTGTGGTGATCGCCGTTGTGCAGATGAATCGCGCGCTCCATCTCGTCCAACCGGTCGAGGATGCGATCCAGGCGCTGCGCCACGACATCCGGCATGACGTTGTGCGCGAGATCGCGGCCCGCTTCCGGCGCAGGGCCTTCACGCTTGACCGGTTTCCCCGGCACGCCCACCACCACCATCCCCGGCTCCACGTCTTTCACCACCACCGCGTTTGAACCAATGCGCGAGTTTTTGCCCACAGTGATCGCTCCTAACACTTTCGCTCCCGCGCCGATCACGACGCCGTCCTCCAACGTGGGGTGACGCTTGCCACCCTGCAAACTGACGCCGCCGAGCGTCACGCCATGATAGATCGTCACATCCGCGCCGATCTCGGTTGTCTCGCCGATCACCACGCCCATGCCGTGATCGATGAAAAAGCGCGGGCCGATCTGCGCGCCGGGATGAATCTCGACCCCCGTGAAGAAACGCGACACCTGCGACACCCAGCGCCCGACCAGCCGCAGACGGTGCGTCCACAGCCAGTGTGACAGCCGGTGCAGCCAGATCGCGTGCAGCCCCGCGTAGGACGTGATCACCTCCAGCCGGTGCTGGGCTGCCGGGTCACGTTCCAGTATGCAATTGACATCCTCGCGGATCGTAGCTAGCAGTCCCATTGGTCATACTCCTTATCATACAACGCACACCTCGATCCCCCCTCTCCGACTTGACGGGAGAGGGGGCGCGAACAAGTTCGCGTTGGGGGTGAGGTGGTTTTTGCATCCAACCACCAGCAATCAGCCTTCAGCAACGGCATACGGTTGTTGGCTGACCGGTCCCGGCGTAAGGTGCTACGCGCACGGCCTCACGCTGAAAGCTGACGGCTGATGGCTGAACTCTACACTCTGCCGCGCCCATGTTTGATTGGCGCTGCCCTGGGCGCAGTAGAACAGCGCCCCTACGATACGTTCGGTTAATCACCCAGGTCGGCGAACAACGGCGTGCTGAGATAACGCTCGCCCCACGAGGGGATGATCACCACGATCAGCTTGCCCGCGTTTTCGGGACGCTGCGCCACCTGGACCGCCGCCCACGTCGCCGCGCCGGACGAAATGCCGACCAGCAGCCCTTCCTCACGCGCCAAACGCCGCGCCATGTCGAACGCGTCGTCGCCCGTGACCTGCACAATCTCGTCGTAAATCTGCGTGTTAAGCACCTCCGGCACGAACCCCGCGCCGATGCCCTGAATCGGGTGCGATCCCTTCTCCCCGCCAGAAAGCACCGCCGACGCTTCCGGCTCCACCGCGATCACTTGCAACCCCGGCTTGCGCGCTTTCAACGCTTCACCCGCGCCGGTAATCGTGCCGCCCGTGCCGATCCCCGCGACGAAGATATCAACCGCGCCGTCTGTGTCGCGCCAAATTTCCTCGGCGGTGGTGTGGCGGTGGATATCGGGATTCGCGGCATTCTCGAACTGCTGCGGGATGAACGAATTTGTGTGCTGCGCGGCGATCTGGCTGGCGGCTTCAATCGAGCCGTTCATGCCCTTGTCGCCCGGTGTGAGGACGAGTTCCGCGCCAAACGCGCGCATGACCTTCCGGCGCTCCGTGCTGACGGTATCCGGCATGGTCACGATCAGCCGGTAGCCGCGCTGTGCCGCGATCATCGCCAGCCCGATGCCCGTGTTGCCGCTGGTCGGCTCGACAAGCACGGTATCCGCGTTGATGTGTCCCGCGCGTTCCGCCGCCTCGATCATCGCCAGCGCGATGCGGTCCTTGACGCTCTTGGCGGGATTGTAGTATTCGAGTTTGGCGACCACTGTCGCGCCCGCGTCACCCACGACGCGGTTCAGACGGATCAGCGGGGTGTTGCCCACCAGTTCGGTGACGTTGTTGGCGATGCCGGTGCGTGTTGTGATGTCCATGATGATCCTCTTTGTGTGTATGCTGGTGTATGCTCAGGTTTGTGTGCGAAAAAATCAGCCCCTCCCCTATATCCCCTCCCCGCAGGCGGAGAGGGGACTTTCCCAGCCGCCGTATTTCCCCCTCTCCACGCGCGGAGAGGAGGAGCAAACCGTGCAACCGGAGTTTACGTTGGAGGTGGGTCGCCCATAAAACAAAATCGGCCCCGCTGGTGTTGCGGGACCGACACTGAATTTCCGGTTCCTGTCCTATGCTGCGATCAAGGCGCAGCACAACACCACAAGCAGGGACATCGCTCGTCCAGACAAGAGCAAACGCAAGTCGCCAGGGTGCTGAGAAGCATTCGATTCGCCTCGTAATCGTTCCATCGCGCTTGATGGAACACGGTCGTCTGTAGAGTATTATACGCGCTGGCGGTGCAATCTGCCAACAGGACTTATGTCGTCAAAACAGCCAAATGCGGGTTGCTGCGTGATGATAATCAAGGATAGCGCGGCAATCAGTCGGGGAAAATGTCTTGCACCGCCAACGTGAAACCGGGCAGCACGTCGCCGCCGTCCAGCACACCATCGAGGCTGATCCGCTGTGCCCGCTGCCCCGGCGTATACACTTCGACAGTACGGGTAGCGGGGTCCACGACCCAGGTCAGTACATCCGCTGCCAGGTAGTTGGCGATTTTGAGGCGGATTTTGTCGCGCTCGCCCGGCGATGACAGCACTTCAACCACCAGATCGGGCGGCGTGGGGTGATAGCCTTGTGCGGTCAGCGGGCCCTTCTGTTTCGCCAGAAATGCGACATCGGGGGCGTACCGTTCGCCGGACACCATGTAACCGCCCGCCTCCCCGGTGACAAAGCCCAGGTCATGATCCTCTACGAAGGTTCCCAACCGGCGGTTGATGCGCGACGCGAGATGCGATACATACGGATTCGACGGCACTTCAATAATCTCTCCCCCGATGTATTCAAACAGCTTGTCTGCGTTTTCCGGTTGTTCGATGAAGCGTTCAAATTCCTCGACCGTGTAGGTTTTGATTCCGACAGTCATCTTCCTGCGCTCCTGGTTGCATCTGCTCCCATTGTAACGGATCGTGGTGTGTCGTTACAATGCCACGCGGCCTACGCTGTCGTCAGATTGCCCAAGTGCGGGGCGGTGTGATCGGTTCGCGCGGTGCTAGCCTGCGGCAGAGCGGGCACAGCGGAAACCGATGCGGTCGATCCCGCTGTTTGGTCCCCAGGAATCACGGTTTGCTGTGCGGAAACTATTTGAATTGCTATTGACCCACGACCCGCCACGAATCACACGTGCCATGCGCACCACATCCTCATCCGGCCCCTGTGGATCAACCACGCCATCAGCCAACGTGCCATAATAATCATCGGCGTACCAATCCGCGACCCACTCCCACACATTGCCACTAAGGTCCAGCGCCCCCACCCACGATATCCCATCCGGCTTACTGCCCACGTTCGCCGTTTGGTAACCCGAATTATCACTATATACCGTGTTGTCTGCGATCCACATATCACCCCAGGGATATACCAACGCATCCGGCCCCCGCGCTGTGTATTCCCATTCTGCCTCAGTGGGTAGCCGTGCATCCCGGCTCAGACAGAAATCACGTGCCTCAAACCAGTTGAACTCCTCACGCGGACGATCTGCTCCTATCCACTCACCGGTCTGTATTGTCTCCCTACCGGAAGCCACCACTTGCTGATTTATGACCTCGGTGCGGTCGATCCAGAACGGCTCGTCGAAACACACCTCATGCACCGGCGCTTCATCATCCTGACCGTCCGCGCTACCCATCTCGAAACACCCCGCCGGGACCAGCACCATCTCCACGCCGTCGAACTCCTGCACCACCGGCGTCCAATCGGCGTTACCACCGGAGAAGCTCCGCGCGAGGTCGAGCGGGTCGGGCGTGGCTTCGGCGGGCGGGGCCTCGGCGCTTGGCGCGGCGGCGTCCACAGCACGGGCGCAACGAAACCCGTGGAAATCGTGATCGATATGTGGACCATTCCGGTCGCGGAACGACACGCTGAAGTAGTCAGGAATGAACTCATCGTACCACGACCCGCCCCGCAACACGCGGGACTCGCCCGTTTCCGGCCCCGTAGGGTTCACGACGCCGTCCGCCAACGTCGCGTAATAATCAGCGTCATACCAATCCGCCACCCACTCCCACACGTTGCCGCTCATGTCCAGCGCTCCCACCCACGACGCGCCGCTCGGAACGCTACCTACCGCAGCCGTTCCCTCATCGCCACTG
>CBEVZO010000432.1:0-4216 GCA_965554365.1 uncultured Anaerolineae bacterium | reverse complement strand
CACGCATCAGCGTCAAATCCTCGTCGGTCGCACCACCGCCTGCATACCCGGTCGAGGTCTTGACCCAGTCCACGCCAATCGCGCCACAGATGCGGCACAGCATGATCTTCTGCTTGTCGTTGAGATACGTGTTCTCAAAAATAACCTTGATCTTCTGACCAGCCGCGTGCGTGACCTCCGTCACGGCCTGGATATCCGCGCGCACGGCGTCCCACGCGCCGCTCAACACCTGGCTGATGTTCACGACGAAATCGAGTTCCTCGCCGCCATCTTTGAGCGCCTGCTCCGCCTCCGCCACCTTGATCGCGGTGGTATGCCCGCCGTGCGGAAAGCCAATCGTCGTGCTGGCGCGGACATCACTACCTTCGAGCAGCGCCGCACAACGCGCGAGGTAGTACGGCATGATGCACACGCTCGCCACGTCGTACGCCAGCGCGATCTGGATGCCCTGCTCCAGGTCCGCGACGGTGATCGTCGGATTCAGCAGCGAGTGGTCGATCATCTTGGCGCAATCGTGATAGGTGTACGTCATGGTGGGTCAACCTCCCGTGAAGTCACGCTGATAAAAACGGAATGTGCGGTATTGGCGGCCCTGGTGCTGCTCCACGAGCCGGATCATATCGTCGTTTGTTTCCAGTACCCACCCGCCGTCGCCACACTCGATTCCTTTGCGTTGGCTGTACCGTTCGCCGTGTTCAAACAACTCGATAAACATCGCCGCCTCGACGCCGATCCCGCGAAACTCCTCCTTGACGCCCATCAGCGGCAGGCGCAGGCGCGTGATCTTGGGGCGGAGCTTCCAATGCCACAACACTTGCAGCAGAGTGAACACTTCGGGCTTGCCAGGACGCGGATACGCGGCGTAGAGCGCCTGATTCAGGTCTGGCACACCGAGCAAAAAGCCCGCCGGTTCGCCTTTCACCTCGGCGAAAAAGGTCATCTCCGGCTCAAGATACTGGCCCAGGTCGCTGACCAGTTCATCCAGTTCGCGATCCGAGAAGGGCACAAAGCCCCAGTTTTTGTCCCAGGCGGAATTGTAGATTTCGCGCAGCAGGCCCAGGTCGCCTTTTTTGTCCTTCACGTTCACCAGGCGGATTGTGATGCCACGCCGTGCGTTGTTTTTGCGCACGATGCGATACAGACGTTCCAGTCGCCCAGAGTCTTTCGTGCCCTCCAGTGTAAAGCGATAAGAATAGGTGTCCATCACCTTGACAAAACCGGGAACATGCTCGATCAAGGTTTGATAGTAAACGGGATTGTACGCATACAGCACAATAGGCATGTCGTCGTGACCCTCGATCAGCAGGCCGCACTCATCGTTCGTGGAGAGATTCACCGGGCCGCGTATTGCGGTTGCGCCCTGCGCCGCGACATACTCCGCCGCCTTTTCAAGCAGCGCCGTCGCGACCGCCTGATCATTCACGCACTCGAACATGCCAAAGAAGCCCATGTTCTCGTTATGAAACTCGTTGTGCCGGTGATTGATCACCGCCGCCACCGTGCCCACCGGCTCCTCACCGCGCCACGCGATGAAGAACTCACCCTTCATGTGCTGCCATGTCGCGCTCTTCTGTTTATCAAACTTGTGCTTCTGCATCGAAAGCAGCGGCGGAACCCAGCGTGGATCGTCCTTATAGATCGTCCAGGGAAAACGCAGATACGTTTTGAAATCTTGCTTCGTTTCCGCCTTGCGTACAACGAGGGGTGCAGTCATGCTGTGGTGTCTCCCTGGCTTGCGGCCACTATGCGTTCGTAAACGCGGAATATGCGATGGTTTGCGCGTGGCGTTAATGTTACTCGCTTCGCGGGCGATGGCAAAATTCGCGCGGGGCGGACGTGGCGTAGGGGCGCTGCTCTGCCGCGACCCACACGCGCGCGTTGTGATGGAGCGCGGACGAGTCTACAATGGGGAACAGCAACGAAGGAGGGTGTTATGTCTGAGCAAGATCGTGCGGCGGAGATCGAGAAGTGGATCAAAAAACTACAATCACGGCGTGTTGAGGACCGACGTTTAGCAGTAAGACAATTGGGACGGTACGGTGATGCGGATGCGGTCGAGCCGTTAATTACCGCATTGCGCGACGAAGATGCTATTGTACGTACCGATGCAACTGTGGCATTTGGCATACTAGGGGATACACGTGCAACTGAGCCGTTGATCGTTGCCTTGCACGATAAAGCCGCTTCTGTTCGCACAGAGGCAGTCACTGCGTTGGGAAAGATCGGTGATACGCATACAGTCGAGCTACTGACTGCCATATTGCATGACGAGGATGCTGTTATACGATCAAATGCGGCTGCGGCACTTGAGCTAATCAAAACACGGAAAACACTCGCGGCAGTTGCTGAGCATAAGGAATGGGTTAAGCAGTTGACAAAGCTCCTTGCGACCGCTGATGAAATATTGTGGCGCTACCAGGGCTTCATTCCACAAGAAGATTATAGTGCGATCATTTTTGATATGGGATCTGCGGAATCAGCATTAGAGACACAAGATGCGCCCCAGGGTCACAGACTTATTTCCCGAATCTTAGATCGCCTCTCAACCCTCGGTCGTGTCACCATTATGTTTCTTGCTGAGCATCTGATCCGCACCAGCGAAGATGACACCTACTTGTATGAACTGCAAGATAGACTTCAACTAGCACATGCAAAAACGGACGATCCTGGCACGATTGAAGCATTGGCAAAAACGGTATCAAAAGCAATTAATCGAAGATTAGATCAAGCGCAACCATACGGCGCGGATTCTGTATACGACACCGAGAATTTCGGATTGATCCTGTTTATAGAATCTCCCGCCGCAAGTTCTAGGATAGAAAAAGAACGCACCCTCGCAGATATTGATAATACGACGCCCCCACGCGAAGAAAAACCCGCATCCGAAATCACATCAGAAGAAGCCGCGCCCGAACCCGAAGACAGCTTCGGCATGACGATGGCCGACGAAGCTCCGCCCGCAGAAATGGAAGAAGCCGACGAAGAAGAAGCACCCGCCGACCAACCAATCGGTGACAGTGACACATCCGCCAGCTACGGCGCTGCGCCGCCGCCCACCCCCGCTGCTCAACCTGCGCCCGCCAAGCCAGTCACCACCGAGCGGAAATCCGCCAAGCGCGAAGTCACCCTGTACAAAGCGCGCAAAAAACGCGCAGCACCGGGCGAGGTTGTCGCGCAAGAGGCGGGCGAGGTCGGCGCGGACACACAACCCCACTTCGCCGCGTTTTTCCCTGAACGCGTCACGCCCGCACACGCCTACACGCTGATGGTCTTCGCGCATATCGACTCCGCGCGCGAACAGGTAGAGAAAATCGCCGCCAACTTCGCGCACCTGATGGGCGATCAGCAAACCAGCAAATCCGCGCCGAGTAAGCACCAGATCGCGCTCGGCAGCCAACTCACTGTCGTGCCACAGATTCCCGGTGTGGTGTTCGCGCCGTCAATGCAGGTCACGCCCTGGGTTCCGCCGTATGTGAGCTTCACGTTCACGTTCGAGACGCCCGCCGCGCTCACCGCCGACCTGACCGGGCGCATCCTCGTGCTGGATGGTGCGCTGCTGGCCGGGGAGATTCCGATCACCATGCGCCTCGCCGATACCGACGCAGACGCCTCCGCCGATCTCAACCAATCCGCTGAGATGAACGTGTACGATCCGGTGTTCGCGTCGTATTCGCACCGCGACACACCCGTGATGGAGTACTTCCGTAAGCTGCGGGCGCGCGTCGGACAGAAGATGCTGGTCGATGTGTATGATCTGCGCTCCGGCGAACACTGGGCGGATCGGCTGTTGGAGATGATCGATCAAAGCGCCGTGTTCCAACTGTTCTGGAGCGCACACAGCGCCGAGTCCAAATACTGCCGCCAGGAATGGGAACACGCCCTCGCCCTGATGGAGCAGCGTCCGCGCTTCGTGCAGCCGGTGTATTGGCACACACCCGGTCCCGCGCCCGCACCACCGCCGGAACTCGCGAAGCTGCATTTCCAGCACATCACACTCCCGCCGTTGACGCGCGTGCAGATGATGACCACGCGCATTCGTCGTGTATTGGGGCTGCGGTAACATGTCGCGCCGGGGCGTATGCTATGCGCCCTATCAAACATGCACACAGATCACATCTAGTCAAAGCGTACAAATCGTCCTAAAAATGCCTTGACAGGCCGCAGTGTGTTTGGTATCCTTGCAATCAATATTCCTCAGTAGCTCAACGGCAGAGCA
>CBEVZO010000431.1:0-4229 GCA_965554365.1 uncultured Anaerolineae bacterium | reverse complement strand
CCCGTTGGTCGCGTGGACGATGTACGCGCCGCGAAGGAACTCGCCGTGTGTTGCCGTCCGATCTTCGAGCCGGAGGGGTAAAGAACGCTGCTTTAACCCCACCTCACCCCTAAATCCCCTCCCGTCAGCGCGCGGAGAGGGGACTTTTGTGTGCGTTTTTCTCCCCCTCTCGAACGCTTGCTTGCAAGCGCCTTGGCCGGGAGGGAGCCGGGGGGTGAGGTGGGGTTTGCTTCTACGCGCGCACCACGCCACCACATGCTATAATAATCATCGGTAGGGGGAGCATGATATCATGGGGCGCGCAGCACGTTGGGGAAAGAGCAGGTGGGCATGGAACACACGTTATCGATCACCACACGGACACACCGCATACGCCGCACGACTCTGGTACTTGTAGCACTGCTGCTGCTCGCGGCAACGGTGGCCTGCACGCTGACCGCTGGTGCGCCGGACCCGACGGCACTACCCCCATTTATGCAGCCGACCTACGAAGTGCGCGACGAGCCATTTATCATTCCGTCCGCCACATCGCTGCCAACCACGATCCCCTCGCCGACCAGTATCCCGCCCACCGCGTATAACTGCACGCCGCTCGACTACTGGCCCGCGATTGTGGTGCAGGCAGGCGACACGCTCGCCGACATTGCCGCGCGCACCAACAGCACCGTCGAGCAGCTTGCGCAAGCCAACTGCCTGACCGATCCCAGCCTGATCTATGTCGGGCAGCCATTGTATGTGCCCGTGCTACCAGCGACACGCACCCCCGCGTCCACCACGATTCCGCAGGCGACCGCCAATCCCAACGCGCCGGTTTTCACGCAGCCGTTGACCGTCAATCAGCACTGGGTGCGCAATGACGGCAAGCCCGTCACCTATTATGCGAGCGTGCGCGTCACGGTGGATGTCGTGACCAACGCCAGCCATGTCAACTTTTTCGTGAACGATCCGAATGGCGGAAATGCCGTGTTCATCGGGCAGGATGTAGACCCCTGGGACGGGGCGTGGGTGGATTACTCATTCACCGGGGCGGGAGAATTCACGTTCCAGGCGCGCGCGGTCAATGAACACATGGAGATCGGCAGCAACGCCTTCACGGTAGTTTTCGATCCAGCCTACAACCCACCGGGCGAATTGCAGTTCAACCGCTTGCAGATCGCCCCGCATGTGTCCTACGCTGACGGCTGGTATCGCCTCACGCCCGGCGTGACCGTCACGATCTCGTGGCCGCATGTGCCCATCGGCGCGGATCGCGTCGAGTTCCGGCTCACACCGACCGGCACGGGGACCGGTCCCGGCCAGTTGATCGCGCAGGACTTGAATCCGAGCGACGGGGCGTTAGCGACATGGGCGGTCCCTGGCGGGATCAGCGCGCACGTTGAGGCCATCGCTTACATGCCCGATAATTCTACGCAATCCAGCACCATCGCGAGCGTGTACGCGGAGTAGGTACGGCATCTTGGGCGCAGCGCAGCAGAGCAGCGCCCCTACGCAGAGGAGTTGCGGCACGCGGCTTTCTCCCCCTCTCCGGCTTGACGGGAGAGGGGGTCGGGGGGTGAGGTTGGTTTTTCCCGCTACTGATTGATCAGCTTGCCGAGCGCCGCCTGTGCCGCCACACGGATCGCGTTATCGTCGTCTTCGAGCAACTGCTTCAGGATATTCTCCGCCTTCAGATCACCGAGATCGCCCAACGCATCGATCCCCTTGATTTTCAACCCAGAGTCAGCGACTTTCTGCACCAGGTCCATGATTCCGTCAACGTCTCCGCCGCCAATCAACTCGTCCAGGTCCGGCAGATTTCGCGCCAGGAACGGCCCAAAAATCAGCTTGAGCAAGCGCATAATAAAACTCATGTTATGTTCTCCTTCGCATGTGCGTCACGGGCTACGACCCCGATTATACAGCGTTCACGGGAAATTGGCGCGGATGGTTTTGTCGACTTTTCGCCCCTGGCTTGCGTTTATTCAAACGTCGTTGCCCGGTTCATCAAAGAGGTCAATCAACATCGCAAATGCATTCTCAATATGTCTATAGATTATGAACAACCG
Organism: uncultured Anaerolineae bacterium; assembly: GCA_965554365.1. Taxonomy (GTDB): domain Bacteria; phylum Chloroflexota; class Anaerolineae; order Aggregatilineales; family Aggregatilineaceae; genus CAYRNY01. Next base: position 2,184 of record CBEVZO010000431.1, on the reverse strand, counting down.
AACCCACAAGGCAAAGCTCAATATACCAAATACTATTGTCAATACACCGTACCCCACACCTGCCCAACGTGCAAATAACAAAATCGCACACAACAACATAAACCTCGACCAAAAATCCCATCGCTCATCGTTTACCCGTCCCACCGAATCGGGCCACAAGTATATCTTCACATGCAGATTTTTTCGCTCTGAAGTGAATTCAACCGCGAAGGTAAACCCGAAATTCCTATGAAGTTCAAGACTGCTATCCAATCGTGCAAACCAAGGAAAGCGAAAAACAAAACTTATATGGTAATTGGGTCTGTACACCGCTCCAAGGGAATAACCCGGAAAAGCATCAAAATCATTGACATTGAAAATATTATGTTTCCGCAACGAAACCAACTCCGAGAGCCGCTCGCGGAATTCTCTCTTTCCTAGAGAAGAGCGAAAACTTGAGGATGCCAACTCCTCGATGTTTTTAATCCACCACTTCATCATGATCTGATTGATCTCCCAACCTCGCCAACCGATCCCGAATCACCTGCTCGAACCCGATATCCTTCGGGCGATACCAACCGGGCGGGTCCATTTCCAGCGGCAAATAATGCTGATCGACCCAGCCGCCGGGGTGATCGTGCGGATACTGGTACTGTCCGCGATCGCCGACTGCTTCCTCCATCGCACGCTGATAATTCTGGCGCGCCGCTCCCTGGAACGAGTCGGTCTTGTCGCGCAAATACGGCGGCACAGATCCCGTGCCATGCTGTTCGATGTGTGCCAGCGCCTTCCAAATCGCTCCCGCGCTGTTAGATTTCGGTGCAGTCGCGAGGTAAATACACGCCTGCGAGAGGAAATAGTAGCCCTCCGGCATCCCGACCCATTCAAACGCCCGTGCCGCCGCCGAGATGATGACGAGCGCCTGCGGGTCCGCCATACCGATATCCTCGCTGGCGAGAATGAACATGCGCCGCAGCACAAAACGCGGGTCTTCCCCGGCATGGAGCATTTTCGCCATCCAATAGAGCGCCGCGTCCACGTCCGAGCCGCGCACCGATTTGATAAACGCGCTGACCGTGTCGTAATGCTCATCGCCGCTTTTGTCGTAGCGCACCGCACGCCGCTGGATGCTCTCCTCCGCGACTTCCAGATCGATCAGGATCGCCCCACCCGGCCCCGGATCGGTGGTTTTCGCCGCGAGTTCAAGCGCATTGAGCGCGCTGCGTGCATCCCCGCCCGCGACCTGCGCCAGATGCCGCGCCGCCACTGGTTGCAAGTTGATCGGCAGCATACCAAGTCCGCGCGTCGTGTCTTCGAGCGCGCGATCCAAAATCATACGGATATCGTCTTCGCTCAGCGGGTTGAGTTGGAACACGCGGCTGCGGCTCACCAGCGGGTTCACCAGCGAGAAGAACGGGTTCTCGGTGGTGGAGCCGACGAGGATCACCGTGCCGTCTTCCACAAAAGGTAGCAGACCGTCCTGCTGCGTCTTGTTCCAACGGTGAATCTCGTCGATGAACAGCACCGTGCCCTGCCCATACATGCCGAGCCGGTCCTGCGCAGCAGCGACGAGTTCGCGCAGTTCCTTCACACCAGAGGTGACCGCGTTCAGGCGGCTGAAATGGCGCTTGGTGCTGTTAGCGATGATGTTCGCGAGTGTGGTCTTGCCCGTGCCCGGTGGTCCCCACAAGATAATCGAGGTGAGTTGATCCGCTTCGATGGCGCGGCGCAGCAACCGACCGGGGCCGACCACATGATCCTGGCCCACGAATTCGTCAATCGTGCGCGGGCGCATCCGCATCGCCAGCGGGCCGGAATGCTGCTGACGTTGTTGGCGGGCGTAATCAAACATATCGGACATGGGGCCTCCTCGCGTGGTGGTTGGGCGGTTGAGTAAGGGGAAATTATACCGTGTTTGGGACGGATGTTCGACTTCTGTGGCAGGAAAAATCGGTTAACACGTAAGGGTAGGGCTTGCCCCACCCAGGACACCGCAAGCAGTGTCCCTACGAAAAACTCATCACTAACAACTATCTATCGCGGCTTCCACTCGTCGGCGTCGGGTGCATCCAGCGCGGCGATGCTCAACAGCAGGCGCGTCTTGGCCCCGTAATACACAATGTAGGGTACACCGATCCGCATCGGCAGATCACGCGGCGCGATGTAGGGCGCAAAGCTGTAGTCGCCCACGATGTACGAGAACGG
>CBEVZO010000430.1:0-4231 GCA_965554365.1 uncultured Anaerolineae bacterium | reverse complement strand
GTGCGCCAGCCCGCAAACCGGATCACGCCGCTGTGCGTGGCAACGACCGGCGTATTCAGCGGCACGCCGAGATCAATGGCGCGGTGATACCAATGATAATACTGTGTCAGCACGCCGGGTGTGGGCCAGCCCGAAGGCGCGCAGTTGAGTCCTTCAGCCTGCGCTTGCGCCAACGCGATCTCCGTTGCATTCATCGTCGGCAGCGGCGTGAGTGTGGGCGGCTGTGTGGGTGTAGCGGTCGGGGTCTGCGTCGTGGTGGGCGTGAACGTGGGCAGCGGCGGCAGCACGGGCAGCGGCAGCGGCGTGGGGAACGCCAACTGCGTATCACCGGTCATGGGCAGATACACGCCAATCGGCGGCACACCAGGCACGATCACCGCCAGCGGCTCGCGCTGCTCATAGCCCAGCGCCACGCTCAGCGCCGACAGCACTGCGGGGTACAACGGCGCATACTCCGCGATAGACGTGCCCGCAAGTTCCAGACCGCGCGTGGGCAGATCGGCAGGGACTTCGCGCACGCGCCTGCGGGTCGTGGTGGCGTCCATAACCGCATAAATCAGCACGACCGTCGCACTCGTGGCGAGCGCCAACAGCACAAATAGTCGCAACCGCTGCAAAATGGGAGAGGTGGAGGTTGGCATAAGCGTCTCCGTGCGTGTTCCGAACCACGCGCGATTGTACCACGCTCTGCACCGCGCTCCACACGACAGGTCCACGAACACCTGATACTGTTGGCGAATTGCATGAGAGGGTACAAACAAACACAGAATTTCAGTTTTAATCCGTGTTGATCTGCGTGGTAGCTCCGCAGAATAACGTGATCGCGAGTTTGCCCCTCCCCCAACGCGAACTTGTTCGCGCCCCCTCCCCGCAGGCGGAGAGGGGACTTTGCCGCGCAGGTTGCTCCCCCTCTCCATAGGTTGCATCGAGCGCCAGCGAGATCAACTGTCTCGGATGGAGAGGGGGCCGGGGGGTGAGGCCGTTCTTCGCAACACAACAAACTACTGGCAACTCGTTCGTGGACCCCCGTGGACCCACACAACTATCTTCGTACGCACACTAATGTTACAATGCCCCAAGAAATCTTCCCCGCACACAATCGGGGCACAGTCAACCTATACTCACGGAGGAACACATCATGTCACGTTCGTTACGTTTCAAGCTCGTTGCACTCACCCTGGCGCTGCTGCTAATGCTGGTCGCCGGACTCCCACTGCACACTACGCAGGCGCAAGGCGATCCCATCCCCCTGCGCGTGGAAGATGCCATTACCGGCACAATCACAGCGGATAATCCCATCGTGGTCTACAGCTTTGACGCCTACGACAGCCTGCGCATGGCCGTGCTGTTCGATATCACCGCTGGCGACATGGAACCCGTACTCGTGGTGCTGGATCAGGACCAAAACACGCTGCTGTCCAGCGCTGTCGGCCCCAATACCAACGGCCTGATCGTCGAATTCCCGGCGCAAGGCGAATACTATCTGGGTATCAGTGTCGAGGACAGCCCTGGTACTTTCGCCGATTATCGCCTGATGATCAACATCGACCCGCCACTACCGATCAACCCGTTTGTCGCGCAAACGTTCATGGTCGCCGGAACATCAGCGGCCTGTCTCGACAACACCCCCGTGACCGGCTTCACTCCCAACGAAGACCTGAACGTGTGCTTCTCGATGAGCCTGATCGATCCGTCGATTGAGTTCCAGGCGCAATGGTGGACGCCGTCCGGGGAAATAGCCAACGAAGAAGGCGGCACGCTCGATAGCAGCTTCAACAGCCAACTGCTGCTCACGGGACTGGTGAATTCTGGCACGCCCTGGGAAGAAGGCTGGTGGCAGGTACACTTCATGATCGATGGCGAACTCGCGGCAGTCCAGTGGGTTCCCGTCCTCGCCACGCAATAATTACGACATCCGTCTACTGAGCTGCCTGGCTCCCTCATGATTCCATTCCGAGATGGGACAAGAGGGAGTCAGATGTGTGAAGACCACAATTCCCCCTCTCAAATGCTCGCTTCAAAACACCTTGACCGGGAGAAGCTGTAGGCCGAGATCGAACCCACATCATCGTATGGAAAGGGCTAACGATGGAACGCATAAAGCGAATCTGGCAGAAGAGAACGAAAAGAACTGAACTGGAGCGAGAAATTCACGATGTGTCAGACATGCTGCCTGCCCCGTTTGCGTGGATCGTGATTCCAGCAGGATCGGTGGTGATTGAGAATCAGCGTAAGTTACCTGCGGATCGCAAATACAAAGTCGCTGCATTTCAGATATCCAAATATCCAATTACCAATGCACAATACACAAAGTTTATTAACGCGGGTGGCTACCATAACCGGCAGTGGTGGACAGACGCAGGATGGAAGGCACGTGCAGAAGGATGGGCATTTAACCTTGATAGAGGATGGATAGCAACAGGAAAACCCTGGACCGAGCCGCGTTTCTGGCATGATAGCCAATGGAACGGAAAAGATCATCCAGTGGTTGGAATATCATGGTACGAAGCTGTCGCATTTTGCCAATGGTTGAGTGAAGCCACTGGAAGCAACATCACGTTACCTACTGAGCAACAATGGCAACATGCGGCACAAGGAGATGATAAACGCAAATATCCTTGGGGAAATGACTGGGACAGCAGCCGGTGCAACAATTCGGTATCTCCCAATGAAAGCCAGCAAACCACATCGGTACATGACTATGAAGGGCGCGGCGATAGCCCGTTTGGAGTGGTGGACATGACAGGCAACGTCTGGGAGTGGTGTTTCTCTGAGCATGAAATTCCAGACAATCTCGATATGCAACGCGACATAAAAAGAAAAGTATTACGGGGTGGTTCTTGGGAGCACATGGGCGAAGGTTGGTACGAAATAGCGAATCGCATGCCTAGATATCCGGATCACAGAAACTTTACCATTGGCTTTCGCTGCTCTCTCACACGTTGAGTTCATTTCTCACAGGCGCGTTTGAGTTGAGCTAGCATGTACTGTGGATTCGCGGAATTGGAAAAGAATACCTGTACGCTACGGCGCAGGGCGTACATATTTACCCCAAAGAGGCATTAAGGCCCTGCTTGGTTAGACCATTGGTCTAAGTACAACCTCCCTCAGACGCGCGGCCTTCTCCCCCTTTCTCCATCTCGGATGGGGAAAGGGGGCTGGGGGGATAGGGGCCGGTTTTCCTACGCGCCGCCCTCCGGCTTCTGCGCGACCAACACCGGCGGCACGCCCGGATCGCGATTCACAATCCGATCCCGCAGTTCTAGCACACGACCCCGCCACCCTGGACGGCGCGGAGTCGCCAGCAGCGCCAACCCCGCATCCTCAAACAGCGTATGCACCGCCTGCACATCATTCTCGGACGGCGCGACAGCATCCATCACCGCGACCCAACCGCCCGGTCGCAGCGCCCGCAGTCCTTGCTCGAACACGGCATTCTGCGCCGCGTCGTCGCCGTACTGCGCCAGCCCTTCCTGGAAGATCACCCAGTCGAACGCCGCACGCGCCAGCGGCAGCCACGAAAGATCGGCCTGTAAGCGAAAATAGCGCGCATACGGATATGCACCTAGCCCGTACTGCGCGCCTGCACGCGTGTCAATTGCCAACGTGGTATAACCCGCCACATCCAGCCCATACGCCAGCCAGCCCATCCCCGCATTGAGCACCGCCGCCTCGCCTATCGGCCCCACGGGGAGTCCACCTGTCGCCAGCCGCACCGCTTCCAGAAAGCGCCATAGGAGCGCCGTACCTGCGGCCTGCTGCCCCCAATAACCTTCTGGATAGCCCGCCAACCTGGTCTGCGGCAGCGCCTTGAAACCCGCTTCATCCGGCGAACGCCAGCCACGCCCTGCACACACCATCTCGTGCGACTCGGTCGCCGCCTGCATCGCGGCAAGCTGCTCCACCGGGAACAAACGCAGAATCCCGTCCTCGAACGTATACGTGTGTCCGTGTTCGCAGACCAGATCGCCGTCCTGCCAATTGAGCCGCGCGCCATCCACCGGGCACGTCAACAATCCAATATAGTTGCGCCCCCGCCCCTTAAACGCGCCGTTCATCGGGCGATAATCACTGTGATCAGGAGTAGAAAACATAGCCAAACCCAACACCTCGCTGCTTAGTCCAACAATCAATCAGGGCGCAGCATTCAGCCCACGCCCCAGCCTCTTAGATTATACGCACAACCACGCGCCGCCGTTCAATCGAATCAGTCCGCGCCCGCAGCCCCATC
>CBEVZO010000429.1:0-4250 GCA_965554365.1 uncultured Anaerolineae bacterium | reverse complement strand
TCCGTTGGATCAAGGTCCGGCGTGATCAAGCGCCAGTCGGCAATCGCACAATCAACGCTGATATCCAATCCGCCCAACTCATCAATAATCGCCATATAGCCATCAAAATCGACCCGCGCATAATGGTCCACTGCGATCCCAAAATTATAGCGGATCGTCTCCTTCATCAGACCGAAGCCACCGCCCGGATAATCATTCCCCTCACCCAACGCATACGCCAGGTTCAGACGCTCCATCGTGTAATTGGGCACATACACGAAAATATCGCGCGGGATATGCCACATCGCAACCGACCCGGCGCGCTTATTCACCGACACGATAATCATTACATCCGTGTGCCCTACGCCGCCGCCCTGCATTGTATCACTGCCCAGCAGCAAAATATTCACCACATCCGGGTCATTGTCCATAAACGGGGCAGCGAGCGGAATCGGCACCACCGGCGTCTGATACGGAATGGCATATGTGCCCTCGATCACATAAGTCGCCGTCGGCACTATCGTCGCCGTACTCGTCGGCGGCGCGGTCAACGTGAGTGTGGGCGTAGCAGTGGGAGTAGCCGTCGGTGTCGCTGTAGGAGCCGATGTGTTACTCGGCACAGGCGTCACAGTCGGGCGCAGCGTATTCGTCGGAATCGGAGTCACGGTTGGGCGCGGCGTATTCGTCGGAATCGGGGTAATCGAGGGCGGCACGGTATGCGTCGCGGTGGGCGTTGCAGTAAATGTGCTGGTCGCCGTCAACGTTGGTGTGGGTGTCGGCGTATCCGTATTTATCACCTGCATCGGTTCAGGTGACGCTGGTTCCGTCGCTGTGGGCGCACTGGTCGGCGTTGCTGTCGGGATATCAGTGGGCACGTCCGTCGGCACGTCTGTCGGAACAGCAGTCGGCACAAGCGTATCCGTCACGGGAACCGGCGTGGCACTCGGCATAGTCGTCGCCGTCGCCGGATCAAGTACCGGAACGCGATGATCCGTTGGCGAGACATACACGTCCAGGCTCACCGCCGTGAGACGATCCGCAAGTGCCGTCGCCGTTCCCACGATCACGTTGTCATACTGATCGCGCCTATCCTGCGCCGCCACCTCATCGAGAATTCCATTCGTCGCATAGACCACGTAGCCCACTGCGCTCAACGCCATCACCGCTGTGATAATCGTCCCCACCAAGAGACGCACGATTCGCATTCCGTCCTGCATAATTCCCTCACCCCCGCGCTTAACCAAGACTCCACATCACGCGGAAGTATACCAGACTTCAGCCCGCTTGCGCCCTTGCGTTTCTCCGCGCCTACCTGACGTCCCCTATACGCTCTACTCACAAATCCCTTTCACCTGCGGGAGAACGTGTTACAATTCGGAGCGCGTCAAACATACACAACAAGTCGAGATCATACCGTTGACAGAATCAATCACATCCCCCACCATCGCCGTCATTGCGGCATATAACGAAGATCGCTTCATCGGCAGCGTCGTCCTAAAAACACGCCCATACGTCGATCAAGTGCTGGTCATTGATGACGGCTCCACCGACGACACCACGCGCGTAGCCGCAGCCGCCGGGGCCACCGTGATCCAACACGAGCAGAACCAGGGCAAAGCCGAAGCCATCAATACCGGGCTGCGCCGGGCACGCGCACTCAACGCTGGCATCGTCGTGCTGCTCGACGCCGACGGACAGCACAATCCCACCGAGATTCCCGACCTCATCACGCCCATCCAGGCTGACGAGGCCGATCTTGTCGTGGGATCGCGCTTCCTCGGCGTGCGCAGCCAAATCCCGCGCTGGCGCATTCTCGGTCAACACGCCTTGACTGTCGCCACCAATGTTGCGTCCGGCGTCACTCTGACCGACTCGCAAAGCGGCTTCCGCGCCCTTTCCAACCGCGCACTGAATGCCCTCCAATTCCGGCCTGAGGGCGGATTCTTCATCGAATCCGAGATGCAATTCCAGGTCCGCGAACACCAACTCAGCGTCAAAGAAGTACCCGTGCAAATGACCTACGACGAACCCTCCAAACGCAACCCCTTCGCGCACGGGATGCAAGTCGTCAATGGCATTATCGCGCTGGTCAGCCAGCATCGCCCGCTGTTTTTCTTCGGTGTACCGGGGTCCATCATGATCCTGTTGGGCTTATTGTTGGGCATCGTCGTCGTGCAACGTTACGAAATGTACCAGAATCTCGCTGTGGGCTACGCACTGATCAGCATCGGTCTGTTTATCGTCGGCGTGCAGACCGTCTTCACCGGCATCGTGCTGCACACCATCCGCGCGTTTCTGGCGCACAACGGCAACACGTAAGCTAAGCAAGGAATTCACCATGCCTACGATTGTTTTGCGCCACATCACCAAACAATATCGCCTCAGCGAACGCCCCGAAATGGGCACATTCAACCGCATAGTGAGTTCCAGCACACGTCTCTTTGATCGCCAATCCGCTGCCCTGCCCACACCGCAAAAGCAATCACCAGAACCGCCCAACCGCACCTACGCCCTTGACAATCTCTCGCTCACCATCCGTAACGGTGAAACGCTCGCCATTCTCGGACCCTCCGGCTGTGGCAAAACAACACTACTGCGCATCATCGCCGGATTGCTCAAACCCGACGAGGGAGAAGTCACCTGGGATAGCGTGCCTCTGCGCAGCATTCCCATGGCCGAGCGCGGTATCGGCATGGTATTCCAAACCTACGCGCTATACCCACACATGCCCGCCTACGACAATGTGGGTTTTTACGATCTCATACGCAAACAGCCGGAGAAAATCCCCGACCGCATCCGCAAGATCGTCAAAATCATGGGCGTGGACCTGCATCACCTGCTCAGCCGCAAGCCCCCCACCCTCTCCGGCGGCGAGCAGCAACGCGTCGCCATCGCGCGCTGTCTGGCCCGTGATCCGCAGCTATTCCTATTCGACGAACCGCTGTCCAACCTCGACGCCAAGCTGCGCACCGCAACACGCATCCAGATCAAGCGCCTGCTCCAGCACTACCGCATCACATCCGTCTACGTCACGCATGATCAAATCGAAGCCATCGCTTTCGCCGACCGTATCGCGATCATGCGCAAAGGCAAGATCGAGCAAGCAGGCACATTCCGCACCCTCTACGACGCGCCCAAAAACGCGTTCATCGCCACATTTTTCGGCACGCCACCCATGAACCTGTTCCCTGGACACATCTGGGAGAACACCTGGGAAGGACGCGGCTTCACAGTAACACCGATCCGTCCCGGTCTACAACAAGGGCAATCCGTGCAACTCGGCATTCGCCCGGAACACATCACCCTCGCCGACGATGGCATCGCTGCCCGCGTCGAATACATCGAGCCGAACTTCCCGGCGCAGCGCCAAATGCTGTATCTCAACCTTGCCGGTCGCACCTGCGTCGCCAGCGTTCCCATCAACATTCTAGTCGAGCGCAACGATCCAGTGCATTTGCAATTTCCATCAGAACATCTCTACTTTTTCGACGGCGACACCGGCACGCGCATCGGCTGATTTACGCCAGGATGCGCCATTTGGCTTTTTGACTATACTTGGTAGTGTTGACATCCGATCACATTCCGCCTCATACAATTCATGTCAACACAACGCGATTTTGTAGATGTCTTATTTTCGTGCATACTATGCGTCTCTGCTCCACAACATCCCATACCCGCCAGAGACCCGTCAGGAGGGGAATTATGTCTCACCGCACACCATTCGGACGCCTGATCATCCTCAGCATAATCATCGTTCTCACCGTGTCTGCTATTGCACTCGCTGCGTCACCTGCGTTGGCTCAGGGCGACCCGGTTGTCGTGGTCAATACCGGCGCATTAAACATCCGCAGCGGCCCCGCACCGAACACCACCTCGCTCGGCAGCGTGCCCGGCGGGACAGAACTCCCCGTCACGGGCCGCAATGCCAGTTCATCCTGGTGGCGTGTCACGTCGCCTTTCGGGGTAGGCTGGGCCAGCAACGAATTCGTGGCCTTCCGGGGCAACCTTGACGCCGTGCCCATCGTTAACGAACCCGTCGGCACAATCGAGCAAGTAACAGTTTTCGTTGAAGGCTTCCCGGCGACCGTGTACCGCAACCCCAACTACGACTCATTCGTCGTCGGCATCGTGCCTACCGGCGTGACGCTGCCCGTCGCGGGGCGTTCCAATGATGGCAACTGGTGGCAAGTGCAAACCACCATGGGCCTCGGCTGGATCAACATGGCCGAAGTGGTCGTGCGCGGTGATGCAACCATCGTCCCACGTGTCGG
>CBEVZO010000428.1:0-4251 GCA_965554365.1 uncultured Anaerolineae bacterium | reverse complement strand
GTGAGGTAAATTACTCGCCGTCCAGCGCATACTGCGCTAGGAATGCCCACCACGTCTCGCCAACGTGAATATCCATGTTGGTCGCGCGGGCGATCTCGCGGTCCAGGCGTTCGACACCGGGCAGCGCGTGCCCGCCGCCTTCGATCACGTAGAACGACACGTCCGTGTCATCTGCACAACCGCCAAACGTGTAGTGGTAGACTTCGGTTTCCGGGTCTTCCTCGGCGGTCGGCAGGACTTCCGGATTCGTCGCGTCGGGATCACACTGGTTATGCTCCACCCAGTACAGCACCGAGTCCGGGGCCGACATGGTGATCACGCGCCCGCCCATCGTCGCACCGTCCCAGGGCACGCTGGCGTCCTCAGTCCCGTGCATATACATGATCGGGACCGGCGGCACAGCGTCGCAATAATCCGGGATGAATTCAGGGATCATCGTCGCCCCGGCCACCACATACCCGGCGAACGCATCGCCCGCCTCGCACGCGACACGCTGCACCATGAAGCCGCCGTTCGAAAAGCCGGTCACGTAGACGCGCGTCGGGTCGATGTTGAGATCAAGCGCGAGGTCTTTGACCAGCAGTTGCAAGAACTCCACATCGTCAGTCAGATACAGTTCGGGGAACTCAGGGTCTTGATAGCCTGGAATCTGGTAGCCATAGTTCCATTCGCGACCAACGCCCTGGTAATCTTGCAAGGCCAGGGGCATGCCATCGGGATAGAGCAGCATGAACCCTTCCTCCTCCGCCACCCAGTTCGAGTCCAGAATGTAGGCCATGCCCGTTGCTGTACCAGGCCGCCCATGCAGCACGATCACCAACGGCATCGGTTCCGCCGGATTGTAGCTAGATGGCACAAACAGCGAATACATGCGCGGCGTGTCGTGGTATAGATTGGTGGTGTCCACGTCCGGCACGATCTGCGTGAGGACATCGTCGTCGTGCAGGAAATACCCGGTTAGCACTTCGCTCAAGTCGAAGCCGAACTGGTTGAGCGCGTAGTCCTCACCTGCGCGCGGCCAGTTGTGCCCCACGTCTTCCATCACATGCGCGGCCACCGAAGCGCCCTCAACGCACTGGTCGAACACCACCGCGCCGGTCACATCGTCGATCTGTACGGCGTCGGCATCGCATCCGTACCGCTCGGCCCAATAGATCGCGGTGTCTTCAAACCCGTAAATTTGCACGTAGCCGTTAGGGGTTTCGGTCGTGCGGCCTTCCAGCGGATAATCACCGTCCCGATCACCGAGCAGCACTAGCAGATTCGTGGGGTCAGGGTCCGGTGACGCGGCGCACAAATCCGCCTGGAATTCCCACATCAACGACCCGACCACCGCGATTTTGTCGAACAATCCTGGTATCTCACACGCGGCGCGATAGGCATATGTGCCGCCCGCCGCGAAACCCGCGAGATACACGCGTTCCGTGTCTACGGGATAGTCTGCCGCAAGCTGGTCGATCAGCGCCGCTAAAAATGCGTTGTCGTCGCCGGGATAGATGTTGGCCCAGCCCGCCTGGTCATAACTGCCGTCATTCCAATCCATGTCGTAGGCGTCAGGATACACCGCGATGAACCCCTCGCGTTCGGCGATGGCATCAAAGCCGGTCAGTGCGTTCCATGCCGCGCCCGACGATGCAAACGGGTGCAGCGTGATCAGTAGCGGAACCGCAGCGGCATCTGTAACCGAATCCGGCACGTAGAGTTCGTAGGTGCGTTCCTCGTCGCCGACGACCAGTGTGCCACGCGTGGCAACTCCGGCCCCGGCAGCGGCGGGTGCGCGGGATATGAGCGCTGTGGCCGCGGGGAACAGCGCCAGCAATGCGAGCAGTATCATCAGCGTGCGTGTGAAGGTGCGTGTCATAAGGTTTGCCTGCCTGTGGATGTTTAAGATTGTGCGTTTCATCCATTTATACGCACCAGCATTGATACACCGCCGAACTAAAAAGCGCCCGATCAACCAGTGACCGGGCGCGGTAAATGTAGTAAATGTACCAGATTGAGAAACGGCGCGGTTAACTCCGCAACCGCAAACAATGTTTAGTTTGAATTGAGAGGGCTGGTTACTTGCCGCATCCATGATACACTGCGTCTAGGGTTTATAAAACCGCACATGCACGCTGCAACTATCATTCATGATTACTCCCTGAACCGTTTCAAAGAAAGCCGGTGTTTCCAGGTCCGAGCAGTTGCCGCTCCAGTTCCACACGAGACGCCCACCCCAGGGGTGCGCGACCAACGTTACAAAGGTTCCAGGACGATAACCGTCGCCACAGTTTGACGCCGGATCGCGGCTAACCGATCCCCCTCCATCAGTCGTGACCGTCAAAACAAGACAGCCTTCCGGTACATCTCCCCTGCCGCCCGCGCCCGCCTGTCCTGAACATGTACCAGGGTCCCATATACATGCCCCATCAGGTGACTGCACACATTCCTCAGCGGGATAGCCACACGAATCACAAGAGCCACATCCACCCCAACCATCGCCGGTCGTACCCTCCGCTGACGGGTTTGCGGCGGGCGCAGAGGCCGCTGTCGCCACGATGTGAACATCAAGTTGGAGATTCAGCACTGGCGCGGGTTCTACATTGTATGTCACCGCGACTTGTGTCACCTGACCATCATCCTGGCGTTGATTGGTCCAGCCTTCATAGGTCAGGCCGTCCCCATCCACCAGTTGATAAATCCCAAACCGGTGTGCTTGCGCGATCAGCACCCCTAGCGTCAAACCGCCGATATCGTCGAGATCGTCATCATACGTGCATGCAAACGCCAGCCCCCCGGCGCGTGGCGCACCGTCTACGCCCAATTCCAGGGCGACATAGTCAGCATCAGCATCCAAATGAGGACTGCTTACACCGATCACTCCTTCGCTCCAGCCGGTGTTATGCACCGAGACATACACTAACGTTGCCGCGCTGTCCTGATCGATAGCTAGCTCCAAATGATCGGTGAAATTTGCGAGAATCGAAACAGTGTCTTCTGCGAGCAGTTGAAATTGGACGGCGTGTGTAGGGTCGGGGCTGGTGAGCAAAACCTGAGTCGTGGAATCATCCTGGGCACGCGAACTGTCCCAATCTGACGCGATGATCGTCAATCCCACGCATACCAACGCAATCAATAGTCTTATTTTCATGAATTAACCCCATTTTTCGCTAAACACGTTGCGCATAATTTAACTCCGCAGCCGCCAATCGAGCGCGCTCCAGCGCTGCGCGACTTTGTCGTTGCGCACGGCGATAGATATCGCGCGGCGCGTGCCGACCAGCACGACGACCTGCTTCGCGCGTGTGACACCCGTGTACAGTAGATTGCGCTGCAACATCATGTAGTGCTGCGTCATCACTGGCAGCACCACGCACGGATACTCGCTGCCCTGGGAGCGATGCACGGTGATGCAGTAAGCGTGCATCAGTTCGTCGGTTTCCGCGAAATCGTACTCCACAAAGCGCTCGTCGATGATCACCGTCATCATCTGATCGGTCATGTTGAACGCGTGGATGCGCCCGATGTCGCCGTTGAACACGTCCTTGTCGTAATTGTTGCGCGTCTGGATCACCTTGTCGCCCACGCGATACAACCGCCCGAACATACGGCGCTCGGCTTTGCGCTCGCGCGGATTGGCGTTCAGACGCTCCTGCAAAATCTCGTTCAGCGCGATAACGCCCACTGGCCCCCGATACATCGGCGCAAGCACCTGGATATCCTTCACCGGGTCGAAGCCGAACTTCTGCGGGATACGGTGTTGCACCACGTCTACCAGCAGATTCGCGGCTTCCAGCGGATCGTCGGCGGGGAACAGGAAGAAATCAGCGGCGGTGTTGGACGTATCCGGCGACTCGCCGCGATTGATGCGGTGTGCGTTGCGGATGATCTGGCTCGTTTCCGCCTGCCGGAAAATCACTTCCAGGCGCGTCACGGGGCCGACCTGCCCGCGAATCACATCGTTTAGCACGTTGCCCGCGCCGACGCTGGGCAGTTGGTCGATATCGCCCACGAGCAACAGGTGCGTATCGGGGCGAATCGCTTTGAGCAGATTGTAGAACAGTATGAGGTCAATCATCGAGGCTTCGTCCACGACGACTATGTCCGTATCTAGCGGGTGTTCCTCGTTATGGTTGAAGCCACGCTCCGCCGGATTGAAGCCCAACATACGGTGAATCGTGCTGGCGGGATGTCCGGTGGCCTCGCTGAGCCGTTTCGCGGCGCGCCCGGTGGGGCTGGCGAGCAAAAAGCGATGGCGCGTGGCTTCTA
>CBEVZO010000427.1:0-4266 GCA_965554365.1 uncultured Anaerolineae bacterium | reverse complement strand
GCCCCCCGGCACAGTGACCGTCGTTCCTCCGGCGTGATACGCGTCATCCAACGCCAACGGTGTGACGGTCGTGCTGCCATCCGCCGCGTGGATTACCACCGCCACGTACCAATTCTGCGTCACCATGCCCTGCACCCGCATGAACCCATCCGGTTCCCACACCGAGGCCACCTGCTCTACGTCATCCAGGCCGCCCAACTCCACAATGCCAATTTCGTCCAGCGCCACGCCCTGCATTGAGTCCATTGAATCGGTCAGATACTCAAAACGCACCAGGATTTCCTGCCCCACATAGTCATTGAGATCAATCTGTTCGTCCACCCAACGCATCGACCGCGCGGTGTAGTGCGCACCAGGCGCGTGCGGGCCGTTGCGCGTCGCATACTCGCCACTGACAAGCGCCCACTCTGCGCCACCATTAGTTGAGACTAGCACCTGGAACCAATCATAATCTTCCTCGACTTGCCACCACGCACTAAAGGCCAGCGTCGCCGTATCCAACCCTGTCAAATCAAACGCCGCCGTCAAACGCGCCGCGCTGCTGATTGCGTTGTACGACCACCACATCCATGCACCGGAATGTGGCGCTGCGTCCGTGACCACCGTCTGATCGTTGCCATCAAAGCTGATCTGATATGTGCCCGGCTGCGTCAGTGCATAATAGTCTGCACCGTACTGGTTCACCGTGTCCGTGATCTGGCTGGCCCCGCCTGTGAATGTCACCGGGGACGGTGTGATCGGGTTCGGAATATCGAGTGTCTGGTAATAGTATGTCCCATCGCCCACAAACGGATCGTCAAGATAGTTCGCCAGAATCCACCCCGCAGCGACCTCATCCACCGTCATTTCGTACCCGAATTCGTCCAGTGTCAACTGCACCGACGCCAACCCATCATAGTCATTGGCAACCATCGCGCGTATAAACTCCAGGCCAAACTGCTCATAGAGATACACCATGAACAGGTAGCCCGCGCCGTAGTAGCTGCCTACATCATAGCCAAACGACCAGCCATCCAGTTGATGATCGGGATTTTCGAGAAAATCGATCATGTTCCCGGCCCCCACGTAACGCGGATGGAAACCGTTGAGATGCTCCGCCAACTGCGACAATCCCTCGTTGAACCAACGGCGCTCGTTACCATCGACATGAAACTGGATCAAATGTTGGTGTTCGTGTGCGACAGTGGTCAGATACTCCGGCGAGCCTAATGGCGCGGTATCCAGATTGATGTAAATGATCTCACGTTGATTGCTATCCGGGCACAAAAACTGCGGACACTGGTCTTCCGGGTTAAACGCACCATACACGCCGGGCGCAATGGTGATCTGGCTGACGATGTGGATGCGGCTATCGCCATCGATGCCAGGATTCCACTCATCGCCATAAATGCTGTTGTTCAGCGGCCAGATATGTTCCTCAAAGAACTGCGCCGTGTAATCCAGCTTGGCCGGATCGATATGCGCGCCGCGCTGAAACCAGAAATACGCGTGGTCGGTACGGGCCGCCAACACAAAAACTTCCCGCGCCCCATCATAATACCCCAAGGGCATCAATAGCTCAGTGTCGCCAACATTGTATTCCTGCGTGGGGAATGGCCCATACACCTCATCGTAGGTTTTCCACCCCACATCGAACAGCCAGTCCGCCTTCGAACGAAAACGCGGCACAACCGGCGCATCAGCCCACGAAAGTTCCTCGGCCTCTTTCCCGCCACCCTGCGCGTGTACATTTGTCGGTCCAGCCAGCACCGTCACCAGCGATCCGAACAGCATGATCATGATCAACAGCAGCCCGGCGGCCCGGCGCATCGTGCGTTGCAGCATAATGTTCATGTCCTCCACCCCGTCCTTCTCCCAGCAAAAAGCCACCAGCATTCAGTGTTTAGCAGTCAGCAAAAACGATTTCCAACGGTGCAATCCACCATGCAGATGCATGATCAGCATCAAGTATTTTGCTAACTACCAAAACTCAATGGCTAATGGCTTAACTCATTGCGCGCCGTATGTGGTCCCATCTTACGACAATCTACCGGTGGTTGACCAGCGAATCGCATGAAAATTTGATGAATCCCAAAAACGTTAGGGGGCGTGGGACTAATTCCCCATGCCCCCAGGATACGCTAAATTGCAGCGCAGTGATTGGCGCGTATGCCACCCACACTATACGGTCGCTATGCGCTGCGTAGAAAGCCGTGCGCCGCTTACTGCGCCGTCGCCGTAATGGTGTACTGCGTGTGTTCGGTCGTCACAGGCGCAAGCCCCGCGATCACAACCGCCGCATCACCATAGTCACCACCCACCATGATCGTCCACTCGCCAGCGGGGGCGTCCGCGCCACCCAACAACTGTGTGACCGGGCTGGCGGTGTTCGCCGGATGCACCACCTGCACCTGGAAGTGCTGCGGCAGTACATTATCCATCAACAGCCAACCCTCGGTGAACCACCCATCGGGGCCGCTCTCGAAGTCTGTGCTGTAGCCGATTTCGGGAATGCTCACATCATCGATCAACATGCCCGGTTGCGTCACGGCAGCGTCGGTGATGTACTCAAAGCGCACCAAAATCTCCTGGCCCACATACGGCGTGAGATCGACCGATTCCTGCACCCAACCGTTCGTCGTCCCCGTATACCCCACGCCATACGCGTTGTCGTGTGGATTATCAGCGGTGGTACGCGTGGTTGCCAACGGAGTCCATGTCACACCGCCGTCGGTGGAAACCATCACATAACCGTAGTCCCACAGACTCTCGATGAACGTCCACAGCGCATAATTGAGCGTCGCACTGGTTACGCCGGTCAGATCGAAGCTGCGCGTCAGTCGCGTATCGCTCTCATCAGCACGATTGGACCACCACATCGTGCGACCGCTGTACGCATCGGCAGGCACGAGCGAAACGGTCGTGTCACCCTCAAACACCAACGTCACCGCCTGCGCCTGATCCCCGCCCTGAATGTACAGATAATTGGGGCCCCACTGCGTTACCGTGCCGCTGTAAGGACTGCCATTGACTGGCAAAAACTCCGTGATACGGGCGGACGGCATCCCGACCATATCCGGGTGCGCGTACCCGTAACGCCCATCAGCTACAGTGGTATCCATTAGCAAATTCGCGACCAGCCAATCCCCGAACAGGTCTTCAGCAGTCACTGGTACGTTCGTCACCGGATCAGCCGCGTTGATCGCCACGAGCGTGTTCGCCACGCCTTCCATGCCATTCGCTGGTTCACGCGTCAGGGTCGTGGTGGCCGCTTCGCCATACCGCTCATAGAAATACGCCGCGAACATAAACGCCGCACCATAATGCACGCCCCGCAGGTTGCTATCTTCCGGCCAGTGGTTAAGCTGGATCGTTGGTGTCGCCAGGAATACAGGCCCCCAACCGCTTGGCCCGTAGCCGGTGAGCAGCGGCGCGAGTTCCGACAGTCCCTCATTGATGAACGAATCTTCGTTGAGATCAGCGGACCAATGCACGAGGTGCTGCAATTCGTGCGTCAGCACACTTTCGTAGCGCGCCGTGCCCACATATGCCCCCATACGATCCACGTTGATCACGAACATCTCATGTTCGTTGGATTTCTCAGCTACAACTCTGGATTGCAGGCTGGTGCTATCAAAATAACCGCCCACCCAATCGCCGATTCCCGACGCGTGCAGCACATACAGGTGCGGATCGCCGTCAATGCCGGGTGTGCGCTCCATCCCGAAGACCTCATGCACACGGGGCAAAATCACCGTTTCCAATCGCTCGGCGGACGCTTGATACCCCGCCGGATTTGTCACATGCCCTACTTGCACGAACATATACACATGGTCCGTCTTCGCCACCAACTCCGCGTTGACCTCGAACTAGTAATCGTCCACCGAGTTCTCGACCCAAAACGGGATCACGTCCCCTAGCTCATATTCCGCCGGGGCGGTGGTGGGCATCGGCGGGATGTCGGTCACGCCCTTCAACCGCAGCGCCAGATCAGCGGGATCGCGGATCGGGACGATAGTCGTTTGCAGCAGGTCCAGCGTGGTTGTCCCACCCGATCCACCTTGTGCGCGAGCAGCATAAGGTGCAGCGGCGAACGCCAGAGCGCCCACCAGCACCATGATCAATAGTACACCAACAATATTATTGCGTAGAGTCATCAAGTTGTATCCTTGTGTGTCGGTTTCGCAGACGGTTGTTATTGATAATACGCCAGTTGTACCTCAGACGATCATATTCTGCCCACTCAAAAACCGGGGATTTCGACGCCGCACCGCGCAAACAGGTATA
>CBEVZO010000426.1:0-4278 GCA_965554365.1 uncultured Anaerolineae bacterium | reverse complement strand
CGTTACGCGAACGCATGACCGGCGTTCCGTTTCAGGGTGTGGCAGGGAATCTTGGCTATTATATGACACCGGCGCTCATTGGTGGCGCATCGGCCTGGGCGCATAACACACGCTACCCGCATTTCCCCTTGCCCGACACCGCCTCATATCTTGGTTTTCACTGGCAAAAAGACGTAGACAGTGGTGTGGTTCACAGCGCATTTCAAGGCGCACATCCGGCAGCGGTGGCGTTAGACTGCAACGGATATGTGCGTATTCTGCCGCGCATCGCGGTTGAGTATTACACGGTGCGCATCGCTGAACGCGAGTTTATGGTGGATCAGGTAAATGATCCGCACGCAATAACGTCTCCTGTCGTGGCATTTACGCCCGGTGCGCAAACTGATGAGGTCAAAATGTTTCGCCGGCGGGCGGAGACATCCGCCGGTGCGGATCGGACCTGGCAAACCTACGCCCCCATGATTCCGTTAGCCGACGCTGCCGACCGCGTTCACGTATTTTTGGCGAATGAGGGTGATGGACGGTCACCGCGTGAAAAGGTGGTGGCTGTGTGGGAGGGGTCTGCGCCACTGCCATCGTTTGGTGCGGTGCTTTCGTTCACCCGCGCGTACTTCGAGCAGTTATTTAGCAGCGTGCAGGCGTTTCGGGAGCGTTACCTCACTAGCGCCGTACACATTGTGCCTGCCGGTGACTTTGATCCCTATGTGCAGATCATGGGAGGCTTTGTGCCTGTTGTGGCGGATGGGGAGCATCTTTTAACTGACGCTTCAGTGCAGGATGTGATGGCGCAAGCCAACCGTTACGGCAATGCCCATTCGCCAATTTCGCAGTTGGGGCGTGAGACGGAGAATTTCCATCCGTATATACGCGAGCCTGCGGGTGTGTTGTTCCAAACGCCGCACACTATCGGATGGGCGCTGTTCGACGGTCGGCACGAACTAAGCATCGGCGCGAGTCTGGTGGATGTCGTGGTACTGCTGCGCAAACTTGAAGCAAGCGATATCTTTCAGTCTGAGCCGATTCAACAAGCGATCATTATTGACGGTGGCTCGGCCATGAAAGCGTATCATGTGCAAGGCGATCATACGGCTGTGCGACTCGATCTGCTGAACCGTGTGGCGGCAGGCGCGCGGAATGGCCCTAGTCGCGATCCCGACGGTCGAAATCTCTACGCGCTGTTGATGCTGGCGCTGCAATCGTAGCGGTTGGTTACTGTAGGGCTTGGGCAATCTGCATCGTGTTGAACCGTATGTACTCAAGGTACGTTGGGGCGGGGCCGTCGGGATCACTGAGCGACCCGGTGTATAGTTGCACAATGTCCGCACCCGTTTCATCCGCGATCTGTTCAGCCAAGTTTGTGCTGACGGTGGTTTCGGTGAAGATCGCAGATACACCGTACGCCATGATCGTTTCGATTAAGCGCACAACATCCTGCGCTGACGGCTCCGCGCCGGTACTCCCGCCAGGAATCACCGCGCCGATAACCTCAAGTTCATAGCGTGCCGCGAAGTAGTTGAACGCGAGATGGTTCGTGACGATGTAGCGCTGCTCTGCGGGAATGGCTGTTAGTATTTCACGAATTTCATGATCCAGTTCCGCAAGCGCGCCGAGATACACCTCCGCATTGGCGGTATAGAGTTCGGCGTTAGCGGGGTCCAGGCCTGTGAGTGTGTCGCGGATCATGAGCGTCCACAGTGCCACATTGACCGGATCGGTCCACACATGCGGATCGCATGAACCGGCGTCGTGGGCATGTTCGCCCGCGTGTTGATCACCATCTCCCTCACACACACCTTCGTATAACATGCCAACGAAGGCGCTATGATCATGAGCATTGCCCATCGCAAACGCGGTGTCAATCAGCGTGTGATGCGACGCGCATTGTGCGGCGATGTCAGTGTGTTCTTGTGCGCCATCCTGAGCATGGTCTGCGCTTGCTTGATCCGCGTCATAATCGTCCCCAAACGGGCGGATCGGCACACAGTCGGAAACGACCACCATCTGATTAGCGGCGGTTTCTTCTAACACAGGCAGCAGCCCTTCTTCAAAGTCGATTCCGACAAGCAGCACGGCGTCGGCCTCGCTCAGCGTCACGACATCTTGCGGCGTGGGCTGGAACGAGTGAGGATTTTGTCCAACAGGGATCAGCGTTTCAACCACAGCGGCGTCGCCTGCGATCGCCTGGGCCACATCAGCCAGAATGCTGAAACTGGCGACAATGTGCGTTCCGGTTTGGGCGCGGGTCGGTGTAGTTGGGGGCAGGGCTGACGCAAGCAGCACGGCGATGAACCTCGTCAGAATGAACAGCCCTACGCTATAGTTTCGCTGCATGGTGTGCTGACTCCTGTCGTCAGTGCGGTGCTGTTTATAGGGGTATGGCTTTCGAGTGTAAATGAAAAACTTTTTCGATACGGGATTGTACCATTGACCTTGTAGATGTCAAGCAACAACTAAGGGGTTTCTCAGCATCCGATGTGTACTGTGTGGCGGCTTGCGTATAGAGCATAGAAAAAGGGTGCATCCCTCACCCCTGAATGATGCGCCCCTGGGATGCTGCCCGGTTAAGGGCAACAGTCACCGACTACGGAACAAGTAGTGTGAACACGTAGATTGAACCCATGAAATCGGTGATGAAGAGTTCGCCATCCGGTCCGACCACCATCCCGGAAATTCCGCTGTCCAGGTCCTCGAACGCGTAGCTGGTCTGGTCCCATTCGTCCTCAAAGGCATACACGGTCTGTCCGCCTTCGGGAGCCACGAACAACCCCTCGCCACCCAGTGCCCAGAGCGGGGTCTGGTGTGCGTCGAAACCGGCCATTTCATCTTCGACCACGTAGGTCGCGCCAGTTTCCACATCCACGACTGCGAGATGCACGCCGCCTGCTTCATCTTCCACGAGTACGACCAGTTCCTCAGGATTGACTTCAAAGGCCCCTAACAGATCGCCTTCAGGTCCGTCTGCGATGTGGTACGCGCCATCCAGGGTAATCGGCACACTGTGGGCTACCGCGTTGCCCGGATCCACTTCCACAATCTGCATACCGTCAAGGCCCGGATCGGGAACCAGCAGCATGGGGCCATCCTCAGCGCCAACCACGATGGTGGCGATGGCGACATCGGCAGAGAGTTCCATCGGCAGCGCTTCGTGTGCCACCAGATCACCTTCGGGATTGAAGATGAACACTTCGGCCTGTGCAGCCTCTACGGGCACAATCAGGAACATGCCCCCCCCCATCGGGGAACGCCATCCAGTTGGCTTCACCCCCGTAGGCTAGCGGTTCCAGGCTGTAGTGGACCACCTCAGTAGCACCTTCAACTGTCATTATGGCCCAGTGCATGTCGTTCGCTTCGACCGTGACGAGGTTCAAGGAGCCATCAGGAGCGAGCCACCCAACGATCTTGGCTGCACCATCGACTTCCACGATCTCGAACACGGCGGGACGACCTTCCCCTACTATGTTCGAGACGAAGGAGAGTTCGATTTCCTCAGGGCTGGCTTCGATCAGCGGCATGGCCTCGCCCAGTGCGGTCAAGGGCATGACCATCGCCTCACCGTCAGCGTTCGTATGCACGAGGTGCAAAGAGCCACCGTCAGTGACGCTGAGTACGGTGATAGACCCGTCGGGGGAAACGATGCCGGGGGCCTCGAAGTGCCAATCGCCCTCAGGCTGGATTTCCATCACGAACGGAACGGCAGATGCGGACGCTTCAGCGACGAAAATCGGCTCCAACACCGTGACCGTCACATCAGCTTCCAGATTCGCAATCGACAGCAATGTTTCTGCATTGACCAGCGGTTCGATGACGCCAGCGTAGGTCACAGTCAACACTTCAACTTCGGTTGACACAACCATTGCCTCGTCCGCGATAGACTCGAGGGCCGTGATTTCTGGCCCCACTTCAAACTTAGCTAGCAGATCAGGTGTGAACGGCTCGATTGGTCGGTCAGGCGTGGGATCGCCTTGAGCAAGCGCCCCGCTAGTATCGACCGTTGCCAACGCGATGAGCATAAGCGCCAATAACGCTAACACTCCCAGCCACATTCCACTTTTCCCTGTCATGATCATATCCTCCACATGACTAATTGAGGGTCGATGCTTCTATGATGAGGCCTCAGCGTGACCACAGCGTGACTAACTTTGCAAGAAATTTATAGCTTTTTAGCACAATCGATATAATCACGATGGTTAATGGACCGGCGTGGCGTATTATGTGGTGTATACGCCGCACGCACTGTGCCTTGCGTGTTGTTTCGCGTCATGCTTGCGTCACACCCCT